>CAVOCR010000010.1:0-12175 GCA_963694245.1 Myxococcota bacterium | reverse complement strand
ATCCTGAAGGATTCCCCTTCATTCGCACCCATTCAAAATCGATGGTGTGAGACTCGAAACTTCATCCAGGAGGCGATGCGCTCTCCCCAGTCCATTGTGGTTCACCCCATTGGATGCCATCTCAGCCTGGGCGCCTACCGCCCCGCGGACGGCGCCCTCGGCGATCATTTCGACGGCGGCATTCGCGTCTCCCGCAGCCTGCTGAGCCCGACCGGAAAGCCCCGCGAGGTCGCGACCCTCGTGCTGAGTGAACTGCACCTCGCGGTCGCCTTGAAAAGCCTCGAAGAAGCCGGAAACGACTCCAAGATCTGGGGGGTTCTCGTGAACTCCGAGGGGTGGGCCCTCTCCCACCCAGACGCCCAGTACACCTGGGGCCGCAGTCGCTCAGGCGACGTGATCGCGGCGCCCGGATGGGGGAAGCCCGGAGCCCTCCGAATCACCTCGCTCCCTCACGGCGCTGGCGACAGCATCCAACATCTCCTGGACGAAGCAGAGACCGGCTCTCCGTCGACCGTGACCCTGGAGACACCCGACGGACAGGAATGGCTGGTGGCGGCCCATCCCGTGGAGGCGGAACTCGGAAAGTACGGCGAGGGCAACCCCCTCGCCACCGTGCTCGTGTTCTATCCTCGCGAATCCATCACCGCCATCCGAACGGATCTCCAGCTTCGCTTCGTCATCCTGCTGGCGGCGACACTGCTCTTCGTGCTCTTCGCATCCCTGTGGCTGGCCCGACACTTCTCCCATCCCATCGGCCAGCTCTCCCGGGCGGCTCGGGACATCGCCCGAGGGCGAGAGGCTCGACCCATCGCGATACGAAGCGATGAACTCGGTGATCTCGCGAGCGCATTCGAGCAGATGCAGAAGGACCTCCGTGCCCATCAAGAAGCCGCCATGCACAACGAGCGTCTGGCGGCCGTGGGGCGCTTCGTCGCGGGCATTGTCCACGAGGTGAAGAACGTCCTCGCCGGACTGGGCAACTACGTGAGCGTGCTGGAGCGCCGCGTCGACGAAGACACCATTCAGCGCGTGATCCACCCGATGCGGCGTGCGCTGGGTCAACTGGACACCCTGGCACTCCGCATGCGCGAGCTCACCCTCCGACCGCGATTCGCCCAGACCGATCTCCCCTCGGTTCTTGGGCATGCCGTCGAGCTCTGTGAGAATCAAGCCCAGACCGCGCACATCACGATTCACCAGGATCTCTCCAGTGACCTCCATCTCCCCGCCGCCGACGCATCCATGCTCGGTCAGGTATTCCTGAACGTCCTCCTCAACGCCATTCAAGCAACGCCCGCTGGGGGAAGCATCTCCATCGATGCCCACGCGCAGGAAGACCACGTCCTCGTTCAGTTTCGCGATACTGGGGAAGGGTTCCCCCCCGATGAGATCGACTCTCTCGTCGAGCCTTTCTACACGACGCGAGAGGATGGAACCGGACTCGGCCTCTACATCTCCAAGGCGATCGTGGTCCGCCACGGGGGAACTCTTCAGCTCAGCAACCACCCCGACGGGGGCGCGATCGTGAGAGTGCTCCTCCCCATCCGCAGTCTCGAGACCGAAGAATCCCCCTCTTCCTGAACGATTTCCTGACAGACGTCCGCGCCAGAACTCGAGTGTAAAGAATCCATCTGTCAAGAATCCACCCCCTTCCCACAGGAGACCAGTCCACCGTTCCTGGTCCGAACGAGGGGTCGGTCCACCCCAGCAGGGGGTCGGATCGTTTACCAAGACCCCACCTGCCCTCCCGACCCACCCCTGGGAAATCGCCCCTGAAAAAAAATAAATCCTATTGATATCAATACTTTGAAAGAAAAATGGGGACCGGGGCAAGGAATGGCATGGCGCCTGCAATCATAACGGTCGCTCCGCAAAAAGGAGTGCTCGCCGTCGGGTCGGATTCAGTCACAACGACACCGGCGGCCACTTGAGAATAAAACAGGAATTTGCGGAGCAATTAGGAGGACAAGATGGGTGGTTGGTTCAAGACAATGAAGACAATTCGATTCACGGCTAGCCTGGCCGTGACGGCAACGATGCTCTTTTCAGGAGCGGCGTTCGCAGACAAGGACTCGGGAGCAGCACCTGAAGAGGTCGTCTCCACGCTGTCCGAGACAGACACCTCGTACGTGGGTGCTCGGATCCTGAAACAGGGTACCGAAATCTTCGGAGGCTTTGTGGCCCCGGGAGTCTACGACGGAGACAACAACGAAAACGACGAAATCGAGCGATACGGTTTCTGGCAGGGCGACACGCTGTTTTTCGGCGCCGAGAATCCCGAGTCGGGAAACACCGTCGACGGAATCGCGGAGTTCTACTGGTTTGAATCCTCCATCCCGAAGAGCTCGGACTTCTACGTGATGGTGCTCAAGGTCAAGTCGGCGCCGAACGTCGTCGACGACTGGAAGCTCACGCAGGAGGACAACTGGCTCGGTGAGTTCATCTATGACATCGACCCCTGCCAGTACACGGAGGTCAACATGCCCCCGAACGGTGAGCAGGGTGCGCTTCGCTGGGATTGGAGCGTTCCGTTCCAGAACTACAAGTGGGAGCCCGTCAAGACCATCCAGATGGAAGAGAGCTACTCGGCCGGATACGATATCAGTGGTGGCGCCAGCGCCTCCGCCGACCCCGTCAAGATCGCGGCGGCAGTGGCCACAGGTGGCGCCAGCGCCGCTGCGGACGGAGCGACTGCTGAGTTCAAGGAAGGTGGGTTCCTGAAGGACATCACCTCCAAGGTCGACATCCAGTCCAAGGGCTACATGAACAAGAAGTTCTCGGTCAGCTCGAAGTACTCGGTGACGCTCTACAAATGGGAAATGGTCGTCCAGGGTGGCGCGGGTCACATGATCTGGAACCTCATCGTCAGCAAGGACGGAAGCGCCGCGAAGGACAGCGCCTACCACGAGTACTTCGTGGTGGTGCAGGCTCCTCAGGCAACGACCGTGAAGATTGACGCCATCGACATCGCCGGGAACTTCCGCCACGACACCAGCCTCTGGTTCGACGGCTGGGACCGCGTCAGCATGGCCCTTCAGGACATCGAGTTCACGCCGCCCACGGACATCGAATGCTACATCGGCGACGAGGCCCCCGAGGGTCTCTGCCCCACCGATGGCGTCTGCGACAACATCGCTCCCGTCTGTGCCAAGGGTGAGTGGCTCTGCGTGCTCCCCGACACCTACGAGAGCGAAGAGATCAGCTGCGACGGAATCGACAACGATTGCGACGGCAACATCGACGAGACTCTCGAGCGAATCTGTGCCAGCTCCTGCGGGAAGGGTACCGAGGTCTGCGCCTTCGGTGAGTGGATCGGATGCTCCGCACCGGCCCCGGCTCAGGAGGTCTGCGATGGGTTCGACAACGACTGTGACGGCCTGATCGACAACTCGGAAGACTGCTACCCCTTCGTTCCCGATTACTGGGCCGACTCCTCCGACGAGAGCGATGAAAGCAAGTCCTCTGGAAACGACGAGTGGAACGACGGCGGCTCCGGCAGCAACGGGTACGAGAGCGAGGACAACTCGGACTACTCCTGGGAAGAGGACAACGAGTGGGACGACGGTGGATACAACACAGGCTCTGGCAACAGCGGCTGGTCCCCCTACTCCGATCCTTCAGGAGCGGGTCATGATGACCTCCTGAAGAACGACTCGGCAGCCTACCCCCCGGGTCCCCAGGCGGGTTGCTCGACCGGCACCAGCCGATCGGGTACGCTGGGAACAGTCCTCATCTTCGCGCTGATGCTGCTGGCCATGCGCCGCCGCACCGCGCTGATGAGCTAGACGCTCCCCCCCAGAATACCACCCGGGGACGGGAGCAGAGGAGAGGCACTCTGGTTCCGTCCCCACCCCATCTTCAGCTGCACTTCACCCATTCCCACACGGAGGCCGAGTCCCTGGCCTCCGCCGGATGGGAACCCATCGAATGCGCTTTCGGCAGTCACGGCTCGGTCCTCGGCCCCCTGGCCATGGACCATCACGGGACAGAGAGCCATCGGCCTGGTGTCGCCATTCGAGCCTGCGGTGACGACTTCGGAGCGCGCCGTGAGGACCCCCGGTTCGTCGTCACTGGCACTCCCGACGCGGATGCCACTCTCGCCATCGTCGCCCTCGCGGGCTTGATTGAGCGCGACCAGCTCGCCCCAGGATTTCCGGAACTCGTGGACCGCCACGACATGGCACCCATCGGACTCGATCTCCTCATGGAAGAACACGGTCCTCTCCTGCTCGCCTTTCAACAAACGCGTCTTGAGCGCGGTCTCCCCGGATTCGAAGCGGCCGTCCAACGCATGATTGCGTTGATTCAGAACGGTCTGGACGCCGAGGGCATTCGACGGGCACTCGGAACAGAGCGCTCGCGTCAGGAGCGCGCCATGAAGTCGTTGGTCGCCCTCTTCGACCCCGGCGGCTTCGAGCGCCCGCCTTCCGCCGTGGAGGAACACCCGGTGGACCAGACTCCTCCCGCTGTCGCCTTCGTTCACGGCTCCGTCTGGGGCTTCGACATCTGGTACCGCTGGGCACCCCTCGTCGTCAGCTATTCCTCTCGGCTGGAGAAAGTGACTCTCGGCTGCGTCAACGCGGATCGTGCGCAAGAGCTCCTCGGCGCAGGAGGACTGCTCTCGGTGTATCCGGATCTGGGCATCGGATGGGGAGGAAGAGAAGCGATCGGAGGAAGTCCACGAGGCGTTGCACTGGAACTGAAAGATGCCGAGAGCACCGCACGCACACTTGCCGTTCTTCTCGGAAATCGCGAGGCGCCCTAGCTGCCTCTGCGAATGCTGTAGACGCCCACGCCTTCGGCCACCTGCTGACCCTCAGACGACACCTTGACGCGCACCATCGCCACGTGGTTTCCGATGCGTACCACCTCTGCATCCGCCACGAGATCGGCCTTGCCTGCCGGGCGCAGGTAGTCGACCCGGAGGTCCACCGTGCTGAGACGATCGCCCCCGTTGTAATCGACGCGAGTGAACGCTGCCGCGCCTCCCGCGACGTCCACCAATGTGCTGATGACGCCCCCATGAATCGCAGGACGGCTCGCGTCTCCAAGAAGCTCGTCGCGATAGGGCTGTTCCACGCGAGCATGCCCGTCCCCGCCATCGGTCATCTTCAGACCGAGGAGGTTGTTGAACGGAATGTACGTGTTCATCAGGCCTTGAACGACCTTCCAGGATGGCTTGTCCCCGGGCGGGGAAGTGGAATTCATCCGACTTCGGGCACCGCGGCGATGGCCTGCACCGTCGGACCCCCGAGAGGAAGCGCCTCGACGCTCTCCGTCGCGACCGTGGTCGGAACCGGCTCATTGGACGCCATGGGAGAGGTCGGATTGATGCTCGCCTGAAGCGGCTCCGGCTCATGCATCTTGACGTTTCCGTCGAAGATGACGCCCTTGTCGGCCTGAAGATTCGGAGTTGTGATGTTTCCGCGAAGCTTCGCAGGAGCATGCAGTTCCACGCAGTGCATGGAGTGGATGTTTCCCACCACATCGCCGTACACGACGACAGTGGCCACATGCACCTCGGCCTCCACGTAGGCATTCTCGCCGATGATCAGCGTGTCTTCGCTAAAAATCTCACCCTTGAAGCGTCCATCGATTCGCACGGTGCCTTCAAAGGTCAGCTTGCCCTCAAACTCGCTTCCCTTCCCCAGGAGCGCGTTGACTTCATTCATTCCAGCCATTTTTTTCCTCCGAACTGTCGGATTTCATCTCGTCTGGCGAGCCTCTTTCCGCCCGATTCACAGGCGGTTTCACCCGCGAAGGGGCGTACCATAGGCAAAGCCTCCAGCGACGGTCAACCAAAAGCCTCATCGTCCCAGCGGAGTGCACGATCCGTGTCGTTCGATCCACCTTGCGCCGAGACCCGGAAGGAGGGTAAAAAGAGAATGCAATGCGAACAATGATTCCACTTCTGACCTCTCTGCTGGTGTTCACCCTGGCTCCCCCGGCTTCCGCCATGGAGCCTGATGAGCCCGCGATCCTCGCGATCGGTCCTTCGGTGGGCTGGGCCATCCGACAGGTCGCACTCCAGCCCGCTGGTCAGAATCAACTGGATCTCGCGTACAAGTTCGTCCACGTGGGTGCCAACCTACAGCTCTTTGGACTCCGAGACGGATTCGGAGTGCGGGTGAGAGCGGGTGTCGATCTCTTCCAGAGCATGAGCGTGGACCGGGAGGACCAGCCTGCGGGCTACAGCCAACACGCCCTCGGCGCCGAAGTGCTCCCCACCTTCCGATGGTCCATGGGGCCCGTGATCGGGATGCTGGGCGCGGGTATCGGATTCATCCACTATCTGGACGGTGTACCCAACCCCGAATGGGGCGAACTGGAAAATCAGGAGGTGCTGGTGGTGCCCGCGCAGGAGGTCTTGAATGTCCCTGTGACGCTGGGGGTGTCCATCGACCTCGGGAACGTGGTCGTCACACCTGAATTTGGCGCCGCATGGGCACTCTGGTACGCGACCTCCGCCCCCGACGTGCGAGAACAATTGGACGCCGGAACCACCACAGCCCTGGGGCTGGATCTGTGGTTCCGCCTCGGAATGGAATTCCCCCTTCTCTGATGCAACTCGGACCACCCGGTCAAGATCCCGTCGCGGACCACACGTGGTGCTGCGAACACCCCGAACCCTGGCGCTACTTTCGCCCCGACGCAGAAGCACGTCTGCTCTCCGGTCTGCAGCGTGTCTATCGCATCGATCCGGTCGAGGCCGGCTGGAGTCTGAGAATCGTCCACTGGACCGCCTCTCCTGACGCCATTCCCGTACTCGCCCGTGTCGTGTCGGACGACGCGCTTCCTCCCCGCCGACGCGCTCAGGCTCAAACCCTGCTCCGCACGCTGGAAGGAACGAAGGCAGAAGCTCCCAAAGAGCCGATGGGGGCGGAGCCCACCCAGAACTCGAGCAACACCCCGACGCTCCTCAAGAAGCTCACGGAGACACATGATCGAACAAAACGCGCGTTCATTGTCGACGAACTGAGTCTGCGCTTCGACACGGAGAACTCTGCCGACATCCGATTGGACATTCTCTGCGAACTCCTCGGAGAGCGGCACCCAGACCGCGCCACGCTCCTCGAAAAGTCCCTCCGGAGCGAGCACCGAATCCCCATGAGCAATCCCACGCGGAGTCGACTGATTCTGGCCTGTGCGACGGCCCGCGATGACTCGGTGCTCGAACACATGCACGATCTCCTCGACTGCCCCAACGCCCGTCCCGATTCCTACGATGTCTATGAAGCCATCAAAGCGCTGGTCCGCGCTCCACCGAAACGCCTGGATGAAAGCTACAGGCGCGAGCTCCTCAATACGCTCCGGCGTCAACACTGGTGGGAGGTGAAAAGCGACGAGGAGCGGGGTCAGGCACGCGTGATTGAAGCGGCACTGGGGGGAATCGCCCCCCCCCGATGGCGCCTGTGGGGAAGCCCGCACGCCGCTCCACTCCGCTACGTGGCGGAAGCATTGGGATTTCTGGAGACCTCGCAGGCGATCAGGAGACTCGGGCGTCTCCTGCGGGATGGAACACTCTCCGTCCGGAGCCAGGCCGCCCGATCACTCCGGCGCATTGGGACCTCCGAAGCGGCGAGAACACTCGCCGTTCACGTCCGGGACGACGTGCTTCCGGGTCGCGTCCCGTACGACATTGAAGGGATCTCCACAGTAACCGTGACCATCGACGCGGTGATCAGCCATCAACTGAAGGACGCCGCAAACCTTCTCTACGACCTCCTGCACACTCCAACGATGCAGGCCCACGACATTCCGGAGCGATGCGCGATTGGATTGAGCCTGCTGAATGACCCCCGGTGCATGGACCTTCATGGACCGAGTGGTCTGCCCGCATTGATTCATGCGGCGCTCTCCCGCATTCCGCTCCGCAGCCCCTCCCCCCTGCTGGGACACCTGCATCATGCGATCCGATGGCTCATCGAACATCAGGCATTGCCGATGACCCTTCCCAGCACACTGGTCCCCCCTCACGGAGAACGGGTCGCTCTGTCCCGTTCTCTCCTCGCCTGGTCGGATGCGCGGACCCCCGGGGATTGACCTCGGGAGAGGCGGGCATCATTCTCGACCGCCACCGGAGGAAGCATGGACATCATCACCACCCCAATCGGCGACTTGAACTGCCAGATGCTCGGCTCCCGAACGCCAGACCGTGTGGTCATCCTCTGCCATGGCTACGGAGCACCCGGGACGGATCTCGTGGGACTCGGTCCTGCGATGGTGAGCAGAGAACCCGCACTTCAAGACACGCTCTTCGTCTTTCCCGCAGCTCCCCTCTCCCTCGGTGGGCCCGCGTTCTTCGAATCCCGAGCCTGGTGGGAACTGGACGTCGCCGCCATCGAGCAGGCCATGGCTCGTGGAGAATTCCGGGAGTTCCGCTCTGAAATCCCCGAAGGACTCGCCAGCGCACGCAAGAAGCTGCAAAGCGTCGTGGAGGAGATACTGCGAACCACCGGACTCGGCATGGACCGGCTCGTCCTCGGAGGATTTTCCCAGGGTGCCATGCTCGCGACAGATCTCACGCTCCGGCTCGAAGAGGCCCCCGCGGGTCTATGCGTGCTCTCAGGCACGCTGCTCTGTGAAAAGGAGTGGACGCAACGAGCCCTGAAAAGAAGCCAGCTCCCGGTCCTCCAGAGCCACGGGAGACAGGACCCCATCCTCCCCTTTCAGGGAGCGCTATGGCTCCAGGAGATGCTGGAAGGCGCCGGCGTAACGGTGGAATTCCATCCTTTTGAAGGGCCGCACACGATTCCAGAATCCGTGCTCACCGCCACCGCGAGTTTCCTCACGCGCTGCTAGGTCCGGCGGCGAATCACGAGCACTTTCGGCTCGGTCATCTCCTCCGCGGCCCAGCGCACGCCCTCCCGACCGTCCCCGGAGTCCTTCACGCCACCATAGGGGAAATTGTCGATTCGAAAGGTCGGTACATCATTGATGATGACTCCGCCGTACTCCAGGCGCTCAAATGCGTGCAATGCCCGGTCGATGTCCTGTGTGAACACTCCCGCGTGAAGACCAAAACGCCCCGCATTGCAGGTATCCAGAACCTGATCGAAGTCATCGAAAGGAAGGATCGCGGTCACCGGACCGAACACCTCTTCCTGAACGACGCGCATCTCCTCCGTCACCCCCGTCAACACCGTGGGCTGAACCACGGAACCATCGGCCTCTCCGCCGGAAAGCACCTCGGCTCCCTGGGCCTGTGCTTCTCGAATGATCCCCATCACGCGATCCACATGATGGGGCTCAATCAGAGGACCCACCATGGTGGCCTCGTTCATGGGGTCGCCCGCGACGACCTGACGGGTCGCGTCCACGAACGCCTCGAGAAAATCAGCATGGTGCGAGCGATGCACATAAATGCGCTGAGTCTTGATGCACACCTGACCCGCATGAGCCCACGCGCCCATGATCAGGCGATCCATGTGCTCCCGCCAATCAGCGTCTTCTGCGAGAATTGCGGGCGCGTTGCCTCCCAGCTCCAGAAGCGTCTTCTTCCGAGGAGCCAGAGCCTTCAAACGCCAACCGAGCACATCGCTTCCCGTGAACGAAAGCACTTTCATGCGATCATCCCGCACCATCCGCTCCCCCACTTCTGGAGAGCAATGCACGACATTGAGTCCCCCCGGCGGCATCCCCGCCTCCTGAAAGATCCGCCCGAGCGTCAATGCCGTCATCGGGCATTGTGCGGGAGGCTTCAGCACCGTGCTGGCACCCACGGCGGTCGCCGGAGAGAGCTTGTGCGCGACAAGATTCAACGGAAAGTTGAACGGAGAGATGGCGGCTACAGGGCCTCTTGGCACCCGCGTGTGCAGACACAGACGCCCTTCGCCCGACGGCGCGATGTCGGTGGGGTGCACCTCACCCGTCGCTCGACGACTCTCGTCGATCCCCAGACCGAAGGTGAGGACCGCACGATCCACCTCCCCGCGTGCATATTGGATCGGCTTCCCGCTCTCCGCGACCATCAGCCGAGCGAGTTCCTCACGGCGTTCCTGGAGCGCGACGGCGACCCGCTGCAAAATATCCGCACGGGCATGCGCCGGCAATGTTCGCGTCTCGGCGAACGCACTCGTTGCATGCCCGATCGCTGCATCCATGTCCTCGGAGGTTCCGAGCGCCACCTCCCCAACCGTCTCCCCGGTGTAGGGGTTTTTCACTTCCTCCCGTGTGCTGCCGGAATGCTCCTGGCCCCCGATCAACATGCCCATGGAATTCACGGTTCCTCCTCTGTGAATGAGAGGAGGATCAGCGCCCGGGATCGTCGCGTCAAGGCTCACCAGCGGACAGCCGCGGGGTGGAGGTCGAATCCGCACCCTCCACGGTTGACAAGAGGCGGGGACGGATGAAAAAAAAGAGGCTCGGTTTCCACGTCGCTTTCATCGCCACCACAAGCAGGTTCAGGGTGTCCAGGTTCATCGTCATCGAAGGGCTGATCGGCGTGGGAAAGACGACGCTCTGCCGCCTTGTGCAGGAACGCTGGGGGGCCTCACTCGTCCTCGAACCGGTGGAAGACAATCCCTTTCTGACCCAGTTCTACTCCGACAGGGCCCGGTTCGCCTTTCCGACGCAGATGTTCTACCTGGCCTCTCGCCACGCGCAGCAACTGGCTTTGCAGCAACGGGAACTCTTCTCGGATCTGGTCGTATCGGACTACCTCTACGCCAAGGATCGACTCTTCGCCCAGGAGACACTCGCCGGGGATGAGATGGAGCTCTACGACCGATTCGCGGGGCTCTTGAAAGACCAGATCCCCTCTCCCGAGTTCGTGCTCTTTCTCGACTGCCCAACGGATGTGCTTCTCAAACGCATCGAACGCCGGGCGATTCAATCGGAGCAGGTGATCGAGCCCAAATATCTGGAATCGCTTCGCACACGCTACTTTGAACTCTGGGATGGCTTCACCGATGCTCCGGTCTACGTTCTGGACACCACAAAGCGGAACTACGCGGACGATCCCGCCGCACAGGAGTGGATCCTCTCGCTCATTCAAGGATGGCTGTCGGGTACACCTCATCCAGATGCTCCGGCTGCCTGGGGAACCAACCCGGACCAGCTCGCGCTCTTTGGATTTGCTCCCTGAGATCCCCCTCAAATTGGACGACCCAGTCCTCCTCTGCTATTCAAGTCAAAGGCCTCCAATCTGACCCAGGGAAGCGATTCATGCGCTCTTGTCTTCTCTTTGCATTCCTCGCGTTCGTGGCGGGCTGCACCCAGCCCGTCGTGATTCCCGTCTTCAATCCAACCTCGGACGCGGTCATTCGCTGTCTGAAAACCCCGGAACAAACGCCAGGCATCTGCCATCGGCATCTCTGGGAATCGGCGGAGACCCAGCAGGTAACGCGAGGCCTGCGACTCCTTTCTGCATTCGCGCCCAGTCTCCCCGCTCCGACCGCAGAGACCCTCGCCCTCCTCGAGGACTGGCTGCCGAGAACCCTCGTGGAACGAACCGTCGGCCCTGGGACAGTCCTTCGTTTCGAGGCCCCGGTCCATGCCGCTGGAAGTCTGGACACGCCTTTCTCCATCCCCATGGGAACAACCGGACTGGAAGGAGACGCGCTCGCCTCCTGGATCACGGGCATGGCCAACGCAGATGCAGGCATCTGGATGGGATCGGATGGGCTCCCGCGAATCGTCGCCGGCGCGCCCCTTCTCGCCCGACTTCTCGGCACTCCCATCGGGGGAATTCAGGGAAGCGGAGACCTCCAGACCTGGCTCGGCCAGGGACTCTCTGCCGCACGCGCCATCGCAGCGGCCGATCGCGCTCTCCGAAGGGGGCGCCATGCCCTGGCACGGCGCACACTCCGCAACGCAGCAATGGCATTGCCGGAAGGAGTGGGTGCCTGCACGACGCATGGGGCCATCCTCGCCGCGCAGGGAATGATCGCCCGGCTCGAAGGAGTCGACGCGACAGAAGACGAGGAGTCCCTCGATGCGATCTGTCTCGATGCCCCAGTCGCCAATGGGGAGGAAACTCGCCAGCGACAGCTCCGCATGTGGGCACAACTGGAAGCGGATCGAATGCGTGTCCGGGACCCCCGAACGCGACCGCTCCCATGGCAGACTTCCGAGAACCGCTATCACCTGCAACGGGACATGCAGAGCGCGTCCGCCACGGCCTTTCCCCTTCTGCGTGCCCAGATACGTGCCCTCTTTGATGAAATGAATGCAC
>CAVOCR010000009.1:0-12199 GCA_963694245.1 Myxococcota bacterium | reverse complement strand
CAGCTGCGAAGCCTGTGTCTGTGGTCAGGACTCCTTCTGCTGCGATAGCAGCTGGGATGTTCTCTGCGCAGGAGCCGCTGCCGACGTGTGCGGATTGGAATGTGGATGTGGCGGCTCGGGAGAGGCCGGTGGTGGAGAGTGCCCCGCTGGCGAGGTGCTGGACTGTCTCGGCACATGTACCTTCGAGTCCTGGATCGGAGACGGAATCTGTGATGATTCGCTCAACTGCGACCTCTTCAACCTGGACGGAGGAGATTGCGGGACGACCACGGGCGGAGGCCAGACGGGCGGAGGAGACGGAGTCTGTTGCGGAGAAAGCGACATCCCCGGATGTGTCGACTCCACCTGCGAAGGATGTGTATGCGGTCAAGACACCTTCTGTTGTGAAAACAGCTGGGATTCACTCTGCGCAGGCGCCGCCAACGACGTGTGCGCTGCCGAATGTGGATGTGGAGGAGCCGGAGAAACCACGGGCGGCGGACAAACAGGCGGAGGCACCGGAGAGTGCTGTACTGAGACCGACCTCCCGGGCTGTCCCGAGGGTTCCTGTGAAGCATGTGTCTGCCTCGAGGACTCCTTCTGCTGTGACAACAGCTGGGACGCTCTCTGCGCTGGAATCGCCACCGAGGCATGCGCCTCGGAGTGCGGCTGTGGAGGCGGCGGAGAGACGACAGGAGGCGGCCCCGACTGCCCCGCCGGCCAAATTCTCGACTGTCTGGGAGGATGCACCTTCGAGACATGGATCGGGGATGGCATCTGTGATGACGTCCTGAACTGCGCCCAGTTCAGTGAAGATGGAGGCGACTGCAGCACTGGAACGACTGGCGGTGGGGGCGGCGATGACAGTTGCGTGGGCAATTGCGGGGGCCAGGCACCGAGCGGTTGCTACTGTGATGATCAGTGTGCTGGGTTTGGAGATTGCTGCTTCGACTATGAATCGGTCTGCCTCGGCGGGGGCGGAACCACCGGCGGGGGCGGCGGGACCTCCGACTGCTGCGAAAACAATGGTTCTCCTGGATGCACTGACGCAGCGTGCCAAACCTGCGTTTGCGCACAGGACGCCTTCTGCTGTGACGCCTCGTGGGACAGCTTGTGCGCGGGAATCGCCACCGATGCCTGCTCCTTGAGTTGTGCCTGCGCAGGAGGTGGAGGCACCACCGGAGGAGGCACAACCGGAGGTGGCGGCGGCGGTGAATGCGTCGGCAATTGCGATGCCCAGGCCCCAAGTGGCTGCTACTGCGATGACGCCTGCGCTGGATTTGGGGATTGCTGTTCTGATGTCTGCGCCAGCTGCGGATACTGCGAAGGAGGCACCACTGGAGGTGGCGGGGGCGGTGAATGCGTCGGCAATTGCGATGCCCAGGCCCCAAGTGGCTGCTACTGCGATGAACTCTGCGCCGGATATGGCGACTGCTGCAGCGACGTCTGCGCCAGCTGCGGATACTGCGGATAGACTGTCCTCTCCGACCCCCACACGATGAAAGATTTCTACGCGGACCGCGCCGTCTCCTGAACGCAGTCGGCCACAGCGACACCAGCTCACCAGAATGGAGAAGGCTCCATGGATCCCTGCACGACGTGCGGAATCCATGGACCGGGACCGCTCCAGGCAAAGTCATGGCGCCACGAACAATTCAAAATGTTGGAGAGAGATTCTGAGCGGATGTCTCAGCGATTTCCGCCGCCGCCGCCGCCGCCGCCGCCGCCACCGCCGGCAGAGCCGCCGCCACCGCCGGCAGAGCCGCCGCCACCGCCACGTCCACGACGCCGTCTTCCACGACCTCCACGGCGACCACCGCCGCCGCCGCCGGCAGAGCCGCCAGCGCCACCGCCGCCGCCACCGCCGCCGCCACCGCCGCCGCCGCCAGAGCCACCACGCCGATTGCGACCACCGCCACCGCCACCGCCACCGCCACCGCGACCACGGCCTGAATTGCCGCCGCCACCGCTGCGATTGCTCGAGTTTCCAGAGCGGGAACCACCCCACATCTCGACAGGCATTCCGAACTCCCAGTAGGGATCATCCGGGGACAGTTGACCCTTCCGACGGGATCCCCCCACGGAATCCGTGATCATGACGTTGCAGTCACCTCGGTTCCCGTTTACGGAGTTGTCGAGGGCCTCCATCTCTTCATTGGACATTTCAGAGGGGATCTCACCCATCCAGGGGTGTCGTTCTCCCGGCCCCAGAATGTTGCCATTCACCTCACCGGTCTCAGGATCGCGCGCAGGTCCGCGCTTTCCGCGACGTTTCCCGCCACCGCGCCGACCGCGGCGACGCTGACCGTCATCCCCGTTGCCGGGATTTTCTTCCTTGCCGCCACTCGCCACCGCCTCGGGGGCGTCGGAACCCACGTTTGCAGGGGCGTCGGAAACCTCGTTTGCAGGGGCGTCGGAAACCTCGTTTGCAGGGGCGTCGGAAACCTCGTTTGCAGGGGCGTCCGAACCCGCGTTTGCGGGGGTTTCATCGTTGCCACCCTCTGGGGCCTGTCCATCGTTCGCCGGCTCGTCGGACGTATCCGACGCGTCATGATCGTGTTCTGTCACCAATGTCGATTCCTTCTTTTCTCAGACAACTGGAAAAACGCGCACGCCGGTTCGCGCCAAAAAAGGCAGCGACCCGCGCCCCGCGTCTGTTCGCTGGGGTCTCGCGTCAGAGCCATTCTAGACAGCCCCCGCTCGTCCCGTCAATGGTCAGAGTGATCCAGGAGGTCCCCGTCACACTTCGCGGGTCCGTACTGTGCGGTTTTCAATCCAGTTCTGGTGATCACGACCTTGAAAAACACGTTGGACAAAGATGCCCGGAAGATGAATGTCATCCGGATCCAGCGCACCAATGGGAACGAGTTCCTCCACCTCGGCAATCGTGATCCGTGCTGCTGTCGCCATCAAGGGTGAGAAGTTTCGAGCCGTTCCATGAAAACGAAGGTTTCCGTAGGCATCGCCCACCCGGGCCCGGATGATCGCATAATCAGCTTTCAGCGGGGTCTCAAACACATGGGTCCGACCCTCGATGACACGAGTCTCCTTGTTCTCAGCGACCACCGTCCCCGCACCGGTCGGCGTGAAGAATCCACCAAGACCCGCCCCTCCCGCTCGAATTCGCTCGGCAAGTGTGCCCTGAGGGTTCAACTCGACTTCGAGCTCTCCCGCAAACATCTGCTCCGCCAGATCAGGATTGCCGCCGATGTACGAGCCGATCACCTTGGCCACCTGATGATTCTGGAGCAAGGCCGCAAGACCCCGCCCCTGATTCCCACAATTGTTGCTGATGATGGTCAAACCCTTGATCCCGGAACGCACCAGCTCGGAGATGCAGTTCTCTGCATTTCCACACAGGCCGAACCCCCCCGACATCACCACGGCGCCATCTTGAATGTCATGAAGCGCCTCACGCGCTGAATTCATCGTCTTGCTCATGCTCCACTCTCCGTCTCGCCCACGGGGTCACTCTTCATGACCTCCACAAGCGCATCTTCCAGTCGGTCCATTCCCTCGGCAAGCAGGGCCTCGGAGACGATGAGAGGAGGAGCAATGAACGCTCTTCCATCTCGAATCGCCATGTGCAGACCCCGGGCTCGTACGGCGTCACGCAACGCCGCATCCCGACCCCACGGAACCCGATTCACCGGATCGTCCACCAATTCCATTACACCATAGAGCCCGGAGGCGCGAACCCCATCCACGGGCGCCAGACGGTTCTGCATCTCCTCCAGGCGTTGGAGAAGAACCCGACCCAACGATGCAGAGCGCTCGATCAGCCCCTCGGATTCGATCACATTGATCGTCGCAACACCGGCTGCACATCCCAGCGGGTGACCATACGAAGTCAATCCAGCAGGGAGGACCTCCTCCTCAAATCGCTCGGCGATCCGTGCAGTCACCCCCACTGCACCCAGCGGAGCATGCCCTCCCGTGATTCCCTTCGCCATCGTCAGAATGTCGGGCGTCACTCCATCGTGCTCACAGGCAAACCAACGACCAGTGCGGCCAAATCCGGTCATGACCTCGTCCACGATCAGGAGAATGCCATGTTCATCGCATAGGGCGCGGAGGGCGCGGAGATATCCCTCGGGAGGAATGAACCCCCCTGCTGCGCCCGAAATCGCCTCGACAATGATCGCCGCCACATTCTCCGGACCTTCCATTTCCACGGTGCGTTCAAAATGCGAAATGCACTCCCGAGCGCATGTGCTGGGTTCCAAAGACCAGGGACATCGATAGCAATACGGTGGAGGAACACGAACCACCCCGGGAATTCCGGGCTCAAAAGGCTTTCGTCTCCAATCACCGGTGAGACTCAGCGCGCCCATCGTGGCGCCATGATAGCTCATGTGGCGGGAGAGAACCTTGAACCGACCCGTGACCAGTCGTGCGATCTTCAGCGCATTTTCATTGGCCTCGGCGCCTCCGAGCGTGAGGAAAAACTTGTCGATGCCCGGCGGAGTCACCTCCGCGAGGCGTTCGCCCAATCGAGCCTTCGATTCGAACACGGCGGCCGGATGGGCCACCACAAGACTGTCCACCTGGTCATGAAGGGCCGAGACGACCTGCGGATGGCCATGTCCCAGATGGGCGTTGAAGACCTGGGATTCAAAATCGATCCATCGCTTCCCGCCGTCGGTCCAGAACTCGGCGCCTTCAGCACGCTCAATGACGAGAGGCTCCGCACAGCGCTGCGCCGACCACGTGAAAAACACATGACGCCGCTGGCGCTCCAAACACGATGCCATCGAATCGTTCATCAATTCGTCCCGTGACCCAGCTGCTTCAACGCGTCCTCAAGAGCCCCACACATCCGCTCCAACACGGTCGAATCCATGCCCCGCAACGGGGGAATCAGCAGAAGACGACCCTTGAATCCAATGCCAAGCTCAAACCCATTCAAACGCATGTGCTCACGAAGAGCCTCAGCCTGTCCCGCTGGAGGCTCAAATGCACAGAAGGAGCCCTGCCCATGAAGAGGCATGTGCACCTGGAGATTCAGGCGATCCCACAGCGCTCTGAGAGAAGTGGAGAAGCCTCGAATGTCCTCTGCGACCTCTTCCGTCGACAGGGAACGCAACACGGCCAGATTGCGCATGACGCTCACTTCATCTCCGTCCCAGGTGCTGATCAACTGAAGAGGTTTCCCCAGATAGTAGCGATCGGAGACAAAGACATGACCCAGCTGTCCCCCCGCGTAGGAAAGGACCACATCCGGATCAACCGGGAGTGAATCAGTCCACCAGAGCCCCGTCCCACTTCGATGCATTCCACTCGCGCTCTCATTGACAACAATGGGGACATCATGCGCCTTGCATGTCGTCGAAAGTGCAGACCAGAAGCGCTCCGTAAAACAATTTCCGGTCATCTCCTGAATCGCCTCCGCGAACACTGCGAGGATCCGATCCGCTCCTTCTCGCAAGAAGACCCGCTCGATACCGCGCAAAGCAATTGCCTCGCGTCGTATCTGAGTCGCATCCACTTGCGAGAGTCCCGCCTCGACGAGCCAGCTTTCCAGAGCCTCTTCCCGGGCCCGAAGATCATTCTCTTCCTGAGCGGGCGCCGCATGAATCGCGCTCAACCCATCGGTCCCTGCCGATTCCGACGCGCCATGCGCACGGCCGGGGTGGAGCACTTGCGGCCAATCAAACCATTGAAGGCGCTCTGCATCCGGATGTCCTGTCCAATCCGTCAGCGAACGTGCGGCCCCGGTGGAATGCCCCCAATACGCTCCTTGAAATCCCACGCATACGGCCCCCACCTTTCGATGAGAGCGAAGCGTCCGAATCGCCTTGTCGATCATCTCATCTCGACCACTGGTCATGTACATGTGAGCCGTTGAAGCGGGGCGAATCGCCTTCATGGTCTCGAGATATCGGACGAAATTGGGCGTGACAAAATTCGACAACGTGAGCTTCGTCAACAAGCCCCCGTCCATATGCCCCCGTCCCAGTGCATCACGAATCGGCTCATCCGCCGCACCCAGCGGCTCCACCACGCCATGTGCGAGACTCACGGGAGATGCCGAGGTTCCCCGTGGCCCCGAAGAGACGCCAGGGAAGAAGGCTCTTCGATCCGTCCGACGAATCGGAATCCGATAGTATGCCGCCTCTCCATCAGATGTTCCGTACTGTCCCGAATACACCCGCACGGGGTAGGCTCCATAACGCGCGTTGATCGCACCCATCTCCAGGGTATGCCCGATGCGATTTCGCCCCGTGATGAACGCATACCGGGGGCGTCCCAGATCCGCTTCCCGCGATTGCAGGGCCTCTCGCACCTGCGCATCCTTCAGAGCCGCCCCAATCCCCTGGCCTCGAGCCTCCTGCGCCACCGTGACATCCGCCGAATAGAGCGTATCTTTCCGATGGAGATGAGGATCCGCATCAGGCCCGGCAACTGCCTCGAAATGCTCCAACGGAGCTGCGAACGAAAATCCTTTCAACACTCCCGCTTCTTCCGCGAGAAGGACGATGCCTTCGGGATGGTCCACAATGCCTTGAAGAAACGACTCCTCATCGCGACGCTCGGGCTCGTAAGCGGCCTCTTCAATCGCGATGATCGCATCCCTGTGCTCCGCCCACTGCCCACTCCGGATCCGTCGAATCGCGATCTGTGAAGGCGCCCGGAGACGGGGGGGGGAATCATCCTCTTCGCGTCCGTCCCATTCTGGAACCTTGACGGCACTCATACGTGTAAAGAGTTCCTCTCCGCCCTCTCCCACGCCCCCCGCCAGTTCGAGAACAGTGTGGAGACTCTTTCGGATCACCGCGAACACGCCTCGGGTCCTCTCGGCGTCAAAGGCACGACTCAAACGATACCGGAGCGTATGACTTCCGGCCTTGTAGACCATGGCCCCACGATAGAAGCGCTGTGCGACCAGCTTGTCCGCGATCTCCGCCGTCGGGAGATCCACGGCGAATGCATAGCCACGTACACGCCCTCCCGTGCACAGCCCGGCAGGCATGTCGGACTCGAGGGCTTCGAGTTGCTCGCACACACGCTGCACATGCTCCTCAACCTGCCCATCTCCTGCGACGATATCCGCATGAATCGCGCCCCGAATCGCGCTCACCCCATGTGCATCCGTCGGAAAAGCATCCGGCCAGACAGAGCTCACTGAACCGACCTGGGATTTCTTGGCCCAGGTCACGAGATCCGGATGATCCGGTGAACCGTCCGGGCGCCGTAGATCCATGCTGGAGTGCCATGCAAACGGCCCTCCCAGTCCGAAACCTGTCTGAACCTCGTCAATGATCAGGGGAACTCCATGCGAGCGGGTCAACTGACGCAACCCATTGTAGAAGCGGTTGGTGCCGTAGTTGTCCCCTCCTTCACTCTGCATGGGTTCCACGATGACCGCGCAGATGTCGCCCTGCTCCAACAGCGCATGGACCTCATTCAGACTCGCACTCTCGGCCGCTTCCCCGGGATCAGCGGAGAGAGGAGCATCCCCCGGTGCTTTCTCCACTGCTTGAGCCCAGCGCTCCAACCAGGCTCCCTCGACAGCCGGTTCATGCGTCGGATCCGCGCTCACTGGAAAGGGCACGAACGCGACTTCATGTCCCTTGATCTGAAAAGGCTCCCGCTTTGTCTTGTTCCAGGTCGCATAGAGGCTCAAGAGCGTGCGGCCATGGAACGATCCCTCGAACGCGATGACACGTTTCCCTCCAGGACCGTGAAGACGCGCCAGGCTAAAGGCCTTCTCATTGGCCTCTGCACCCGAGTTCGCGTAGGCGAAATGCTGGAGTTCTGTAGAGAGATGCTGTCCTACCGCCGACTCATACCGAGCGCGCGCTGCAACACCTGCCGGGCCAAACCAGGCACTTCGACAGACTGCGTCGTCAAAGTCTCCATCATCGATGGCCTTCTCCACCTCGGGCGCCCCAAATCCGGCGGGAAGCGTCGCGATTTGACTCATGGCTTCTTGAATCACGAGCGGATTGCGATCCACGCTCACCATGTAGGCCCCTCTGGATCGCCTCAAGTCGACAATCAGGGGTTTCTTCTCGCGGGGAAGAAAATCTCCCGCATACAAACGATCCAGCCACTGACGGGATTGAGGAAGCGGATCCGTCGCCGGGATGTGAACCTTCAAGGGAGGACGCGCTAGAAAAGGCCGTGGATTCTCTTCCATGAGGCCCGTGAGCCAACTCTGCAAAGCCTCCTGAGCCGTAAACGCTTCCACGTGCAGCACATCGGCATCGCGACGGACTCGAACCCCATGCTCCTTCGCAAAACCGGAGAAGCTCTCATCCGAAACCGGCTCGCCACGGAGACGCATCTCAGCGAAAAATGCCCAGTCCAGAAGGGCGCTCCCCTCCTCGGTGGTCGTCCCTGGAACGCCAAAGGACTCCAACGTCTCCTCTGCTTGATGGCGTCGGAAAATCGCATCGACTTGCATGTTCATGGACTACTCCTCGCATGCCGCTCGAACGAGCGGCCCAAATCGGGGGTCGGCATCAAAGACACCATGTGCTTTCCGGAGAACAGCGATGGAATGAGCGCAATACAGCGCTCCAGTGGAACCCGCCGGTCGAAAGTTCCCGCTCCGCCCGACACCCCCAAAGGGAAGAAGGCCACTGGCGTTGTTGGTGGAGCGATTCCAATTGAAGATGCCGGAAGGAGCGCGGGAGACGAACCATTCGAACACCGACTCCTCCGCGGTGAACACGCTCATCGACAACCCGTAGGGGCTCCAACGAACACGCTCCAACGCCTCCTCGGAATCCGCGACGACTTCCAACGCGATGTCCGGACCAAAAAATTCGTGCTCAATGTAGGCACGCCATCCGTCATCCGGACGAATGCACTGATGCATCGACGGCGTGACAAACGCTCCACCGGGCAAAGTGGAGGGGGCCAGCAAGGGCTCTGCTGACGTCGTCGCGAGGCGTCCAAGCGCCTCAAGATACCGGCTCTGCGCAGAAGAAGACGCCAACGGACCCATCAGAGTCTCCTCCTTCAGGGGGTCGCCCGGACGAACCTGCTCCAACGCCTGGACCAATGCGGCGATCAAACGCGGAGCAATCCCCGCCTGGACCACGACACGACTCGTTGCAGTACACCGTTGTCCGGTCGTCAGACACGACCCCAGCACAATTTCGTGCACGGCTTGATGCAAATCGGCGTCGTTCAGGACGACGGCCACATTCCGCCCCCCCATTTCCAACGCCACGAGCTTGTGGGGCTGATCCAGGTTGGCCTCGAGGATCTTTCGACCCGTTGCCCAGGAACCCGTGAAGGCGAGCCCGCGAAATCCCGGATGACCGGCAAGAGCGGCCCCCACCGCCCCCTCTCCCTGAAGCATGTTGAAAACACCCGCCGGGAGGGGAAGTTCGCTCATGATCTCCGCGTAGATCTGACCCGTGAGAGGCGTGACCTCACTGGGTTTGACGACCACCGTGTTGCCGGCAAGAAGGGCCGGCGCGACGTGCGTATGCAGCAGATGGACGGGGTAGTTGTAGGGCCCAATCACAGCCATCGCGCCAAGTGGACGCCAACGAGACTCCCCGGGAGCGTTGGGAAGCGCGAGATCGGGCAATCGCCCCTGAGCGAGTGCGCTCACCCGAACCTTCGCAGCCAGACTGCCCGCTTCTGCACGCGCCTCACGGAGGGGTTTCCCCATCTCCGCGCTCATCGCATCTGCCAGCCGTCCTGCGTGGATTTCCAGAAGGCCTTCAAGCCCATCGAAGCATTTCGCCCGATCCTCGGGGGTCCGATCCGCCCACTCCTCAAAGGCATCCTGAGCGCTGCGAACAGCCGCCTCCACCTGCGCAGGGGAGGCCCCCCTCCCGGACCACACGAGAGCATCCCCTTTCGCGGGGTCATGCGAAGCGACCGGATCCCCTTCAGCGGGCACCCAGGCACCGTTCAAAAAACAGCCCCGATCCTGGCCTTCCATGGGGTCTCCATCATGCGAAGTGCGACCCCTTTCGTTTGCCACTTCCAGAGACCCAAGTCAATGGAGCACACCCGCTCGCATCAGGCTGATTCCACCCCGCCGTAACCTGCACGGCTCCGGAATTGCGAAGGCCTCAGAAAATAGCTCTCACTCCGGTTCGACTCATACCCCTGATTCGCGTAGACTTCAGCCTCCACTCACACCAATGGCCATCCATGAAAAACCTGTTGATCATCCTCTTCCTATTCGCGTGCATCAGTGCGACCGGGTGCCGCTCCAAGAAAGAGAAGTGCATGGAGTCCGCAAAGGTTCAATGCCTGGGAGAATCCCTCCAGAACAAGCCCGTCGAATTCAAGGGTGGGCTCGAAGTCTCCTGTAAAATGGCCCGATTTGACGCATGCATGAATCTCGTAAAAACGAACTAGTGTTCGAGAGCGCAACCCGGCCGCTTCTCATCGATCCCCGGACTCCCGGAGAGACTGAGTGGCCCCTTGCTTTCTCCAGTCCCAGGATTTCCGACTGATGACCACTCCGCCCATTCCATTCAACACGTCAGAAATGCTTCTCGACGACGGCATGAAGCTCTTCAAGCAGCTTCTACGCATCGACACCACGAATCCTCCTGGAAATGAAATTGAAGCCACTCGTCAGGTCACCACCTGGCTGGAAGAGGTCGGCGTATCCTCCGAGACCCTCGAAGCCGCACCGGGCCGGGCCAGCATGATGGCCTGTCTCGGCGAGGATACCGGAGACGCGCTCGTGCTCTCCGCGCACCTCGATGTGGTCCCCGCCGACGAGAGCTTCTGGACCCACCCGCCCTTTGCCGCGGAAGAGGCCGACGGATGCATCTGGGGCCGTGGCACGATCGACATGAAAAACATGGCGGCCTATGCAGTGGCCATCATGCGGGAGCTTGCGCGAAGCGGCACCCCGCTCAAGCGAGCTCTGAAGCTCGTCCTCGTGGCGGACGAAGAGGCGGGATGTGAGAAAGGGTCCCTCCACGTGGCTCGCAATCGACCCGAATGGCTGACTGGCGCGGTAGCCTTGACGGAAGTGGGCGGATTCACCATGCACGTGGATGGGCATCGCATCTACCCGATCCAGACCGCAGAGAAGGGATTTGTCTGGTTGAGGCTTCATATCCGAGGCACCCCTGGACATGGCTCCATTCCCCATGGTGAAGGGGCATTGGAGGCCCTGGCCGACATCGTCCAGCAGCTCGCGGATCAGCCCTTTCCATTCCACTGTACGCAACCCGTGCAGGATTTCCTCGATGAAGTCGGGGCCGTCCTGGGCTTCCCCAAGGGGCCCATTTTCCGGTTTCTCGGAAATCCCACGCTGCATGAGTTCATCCGCGAAAACGTCGTTCGAGATCATGAGAAGACGCGCATCTTCCAGGCCCTTACTCGCGACACGGCCGCCGCCACCATGGCGGAGGCAGGAACCAAGGCCAACGTGATCCCGGGCACCGCCACTCTGACCGTGGACTGCCGCATCCTCCCCGGCACCGACCCTCAGGACTTCATTGCAGAATTCCGGAATCGCGTACACGGGGATTACGACCTGGAAATCATCGCCCAGGGTCCGCCCGTGGTGATGGATCACACACACCCCGTGGTCGGTTTGCTGTCCCAGGTCCTGAAAGACGCCGACCCCGGCTGTCATCCCGTTCCCCAGATGATCACGGGATTCACGGATGCACGCGCTTTCGACGAGGTGGGCATCCCCTGCTTCGGGTTCTCACCCGTGTGGCTCCCCGAGGAGATTCCCTTCGCAAGCCTCTTTCATGCCCATGACGAACGGATCCCAATCCATGGATTTCAATGGGGACTGGCGACCTTGATGGAAGTGGTTCGAAGAATCTGCGTCGAGGGAGAAGACATCCTGCCTCACGACTGAGGGATGTCAGGGCCCAGCAGCGCCCTTCTTCGGAGCGCTGCGCCCATCTCCTGCCGTTTCGATTACGGAGCCCACTGCATCTGCACGCTTGCGGGCCTCTTCACCGAGGAGTCGGCTCTGCTCTTCGACCGTTTTCTGACGCATGGCCTGACGAGATCGCCGCATTTCCAGCTCCGCGATCGGCTTCATGCACTTCACCACCGCCGGGGGTTCCTGAGCCCCAATCAAACAGGTCACCGATTCCAGAGGCCAGCCCTCGCACTGCCCAAGAAACTCCTTGCGCTCTGCCGTCCCTGGACGCTCCTGACCCATCTTTGTCGTGAAATCCACCATGGACTCCAGGGCCGCAAGACATTGCTCGGGAGTCGGCCCAGGGGGCGCCGGAGGCGCCGCAGGCAGACGAGCTGCCGG
>CAVOCR010000008.1:0-12631 GCA_963694245.1 Myxococcota bacterium | reverse complement strand
TACTATCTCGGCTATGAGATCTACCAGTTCAATCAGCAGCTGGGGATCTACATGATGGGAGGAGTCCTGAGTTGGCTCTTCGTCCTCCAGGCGGTTCTGATCGGAGCCCTCTTTTTCGCGGCAAACTTCTACCTGTGGCTCGGAATGGATCGCATCCCAGGCGCGGAACGCTATCGGGGATGGATCAAATTCCTGCTGGCAACCGTGACCCTCTGCATCCTTGTGTGGGCAACTCCCAAATCCCTGATCCTGTCTTCGGCGGAAATCGACGCCATGGGCGGGACCAACCACCCCATTCTCAGTCTCTTTGGCGTCATGAGCGCCAAGAACACCGCCGTGAACATTCTCATCCTCACGACGTTCCTCTCCTTCCTTCTCTATCGCCGGGGCAACAAGATTCCCACGGTGAGCTGGGCCAGCAAGGGCAACGCATTCCTCGCACTCCTCTTCGGAGCCACGGCGGCTGTGGTCATCGTGATCGGGGTCGGAGGATACATCCCCTCGATGTGGATGGAGTCGAGCGCACGGGTGGCGATGTCACCGTATCAGGTGCTCGCCGTGCTGGTGTGCATCGGAATCACAATGCCCGTGGACATCGCGATGATGCGGGGGGCCAGGGAAATCGGAGCAATCCAGTGGGGGAAGGTCCCACGATTGAGTCAATGGACACTCTTCTTCCTCGCGGTCTCCTTCACCTGGTTGATGGCCTTGATGGGCTTTGTGCGCTCCGCCCTGCGGCAGGATTGGCATGTCTACGAGGTTCTGCGAGACACCTCTCCTGAGGCCTACACCCCCGCCATCGGCTACGCGACCATGATTGTGACCCTGGTCGTCATGCTCTTCTTCGGACTCCTCGCCATGGTGGTCTGGATCGCAGAGCTGGGAAGCAAGCAGAAGATCGCCATCGAAGACCGCCCCGTGGTCCCGATCACGCACCGACTTGGAAAGCTCGCGGGCGCAATCGCCGCGATCGCGGTGTGCGTCGTGGGTGTGCAGGCCCTGCAAACTCCCGAAGCGCCCATCGAGACTCCCAAAGAGCTCCTGGATGCACGGGCTCAAGCAGGCAAATCACTCTCCAGTTTCAACATCGTGGACCCGGAGCTGGGCATCTATCAGGTCCCCGTGGACCGTGCGATGGCCATGGTGGCCACCGACCCGTCCATTCTGGCGCCGAAGATGCTTCCCACAGGGGACCTGGATGAGATGAGCCCCGCTGAGCGGGGGCAACACCTCTTCTCGAAGGCTCTTCCCTGCGCTACCTGTCACATCGTGGACGGACCGTCCACACAGGCCCCCAGCCTCGTGGGTCGGTGGGGCAAACAGAGCCTGCTCTCCACTGGGGAAAGCATCCTCTTCGACGCGGCGTACGTCCGTGAATCCATTCTCGAGCCACACGCACGATTCGCAGAAGGGTTCGACCCTGCAATCAATGCGGGTGCCCCCGCGATGCCGACATTTTCCGGCACCGTCAATGACCAGCAAATCGATGACCTCATCGCGTTCATCGAATCGCTGTAAGTTCAGGAGTCCTCATGTACAACTCCATTGGTATTCCCCTCTCGTCCAAAGACACCACCATGGCCTCCCGCATGGTCGGTCTGACGCTCGGTCAAGTTCTCGGAGCGGAAGTCACAGGCCTGGCTACGACGCAGGACGCTCTGACCGCGAATCGACTCCTCCGCCTATCAGCCCTTCTTCCAGAAGGCCGCTTGCCGGTATCGAGCGATCCGTCCACGTCGGATGAATCCACGAACTCCGGGGAGTCCCTCCTGGAGGTCAAGACTCTCGATGGACGCCCCATCGATGCGCTGAGAACGGCGATCGCGGGGGATGCATACGATCTCCTGGTCATGGACGCCATCCAGCCCGATGAGGATCCGCGCTCGGGGATTGGCCCCCTCGCCAATCGACTCCTCCGTACCACTGCCATCGACACCCTCATCGTCAAGGAAAGCGATCAGACCGTGGAGTCCGATCACATCCTCGTATGCATTGACGGCTCCGCGCAGTCCTTCGCCGGACTCCAGACCGCAATGGAGCTGGGAAGACGCTTTGGAAAGCGAGTGGAATGTGTCGGAGTCTACGATCCCTACATCCACTACACACTCTTCAACGGAATCGTGAATGTCCTCTCCAAAGAGGCTTCTGCGGTCTTCAAGTTCAAGGATCAGGAAAAACTCCACGAGGAGATCATCGATACGGGACTGGCCAAGATTTATCAGGCTCACCTCGAGGTCGCGCGTGAAGTCGCAAAAGAAGCGGGGGTCGATGTCGACATCACCCTCCTCGACGGAAAGGCCTTTCAAAAGATCCTGCGACACTCCCAACGCAATCGCCCGTGGTTGGTCATAATGGGGCGAATCGGCGTCCATTCTGGCGCCACCAGTGAAATGGACATCGGTTCCACGACCGAAAACCTCGTGCGTGCCGTGCCCACCAGCGTGCTGATCACGAGTCGCGAGCACGTCCCGCGTATCGACATTCAGGCTGACGCCTCTGTCCAATGGGTTCCAGAAGCACGGCAGAAGATGGAGCGCGTCCCCGAATTCGTGCGCGGCGTGGCGACCACCGCCATTCTTCGTTGGGCCGTGGAAAGAGGTCATTCGGTGATCACCCCCAGTGTGATCAACTCCGCCATGGGAGACCTCCTTCCTCCCGATGCAGCACAGGCGATGGGATACGTCGCCGAGAAGCTCGCGATCGACAAGGATCGGCTCGCGGAGGGCATCACCTTCATCTGTACCAACTGTGGTCATTCGGTGCGCGACGTGAAACCCGCGCTCTGTGGAGTCTGCAACGGTGGAGAGGATATCTTCGAACGCATCGACAGAAAGGTTCTCAATGATCTCTCGAAGCTCGACAAAGGCGCTTTGATTGAAGAGGAGACCTTCGATGGAAAGCGATTGACCTGGATCTCCGGGGCGAAGGAAGTCCTCCGTCGGGTTCCGAGTGGATATCAACGCCGGCGGAGCAAGGCCCGCATCGAAAAGACCGCACGCGTGCGGGGTATCAACACCATCTCCCAGGAATTCGCGATCGACATGATCGAACAGGATCTTGCCGAGACCTCGTACCTCTCCGAGCGCGGTGAGAACCTCGAAATCCAGGTCCACGCGGAAGAGCGACAAGACGACGAGGTTTTGCTCCCACGAGAAGGTTCGGACTACCTCTTCACAGCAGCCGCCTGGAAGCGTCTACAGCGTGTGCCTGAGGGCTTCATGCGGGAGATGTCCCAGGCAGAAGTGGAGACGGTCGCGAGAGCCCGTGACATGACTGAGATCAACCTCC
Source organism: Myxococcota bacterium (assembly GCA_963694245.1). Classification (GTDB taxonomy): domain Bacteria; phylum Myxococcota_A; class UBA9042; order JABWCM01; family JABWCM01; genus CAVOCR01. The sequence goes on along the minus strand of CAVOCR010000008.1, from coordinate 9,343 downwards.
AGTTGTGTGAGGAAGGACTCGCGGAGGGACGGCGTATCATGGCCGAGACCCTCCAGGAGCGGGCCCGTCAGCTCAGCGCGGAAGCCAACGCCTCCAAATAGTCCCGAGTCCCGAGCACCCCCCGCTCCCCACCTCCGACAGGGCATGCCCCCGTCGCTCTGGGTGGACTCCGCCCATGAGCATGAAAAAAGCCCGCCTGCGCGAACGCGGACGGGCTTTGATTTCACTGGAAATGGAATCGGCTATTCAGCTGCTGGAGTTGCCTCCGCAGGAGCTGCAGGAGCTGCAGGGGCTGCCTCCGCAGGAGCTGCAGGAGCTGCAGGAGCTGCAGGAGCTGCAGGAGCCGCCTCGACAGGGGCCGGAGGGCTCCACTTCAAGGGCTCGGCTTCCAACTTCGCCTTGTGGACCACTTTCTCGGTCGCGGAACGATTGATCCCGGTGAGATGACTCACATAATGCGCCATCGCCCAGACATCCGCATCGCTTTCCACGGAGGCCGGCATTGCCGTCCCCTTGATGCCCGCCCGAATCGTTCGGTAGATGGCATCCGGCGTTTTCCCGTTTCGGAAAATGCCGGACTCATACTTTCGCGGCATGATGTAGGCCATCTGCTCACACACGCCATAGCGGCACACGCGCTTGTTGCACTCGGCAGGATTCGTTTCGCAGGGATTGCCGATCTTCGGACATTCACGTCCAAAGAGACATTCCGTACAATACCCATCTTCCGCACATTGGTAGCGATCCGAACCGTATCTCTCCGCGCATTCGGAGTCCTCGGAACACGGAGCGCCACCGCAATCCATGTCTGAAGAGCACTCGGAGCATGCGCCGCGGCTTCCCGCGCCATCACACCAACCGTCTCCGCAGTCGTCGTCGCTCGCGCACTCCTCATCCTCGTTTTCACCGTCCACGCACGTCCCCATCGGGAGCGCACAGGACCAGCGGTCCGCCGTATGACGGTTCAACTTCTGACACGTCTCATCCTCGGAGCAGATCGCATTCTTGTGGCCCGGGATCGGGACGGAATACGCACTCTTCTGAGTCACGGGGTCATAGAGGTTGTCCCGGAATTTGGTGACACGCTCTCCAAACTCCCACGCGGCCCTGGAGATTCCATCACGGGACTCATAGGCCGAATGACACTGGAAGCATTTCGACTTTCCGTGGAACTGAACGTTTCCACGAGCCACCGCCGCATCCTGGCGGTTTCCGTCCAACGCGTTGTTGCCATTGCAATCCTCGCCTTCGTCGAGGGCGCCATTGCCATTGGCGTCCTCATTGGCCCACGGATCACAGGGAGCCACGATCGGGTTGCCAACGGCCTCCTCTTCATCTCGCCAGCCAAAACCCTCCGGCGAGAACGTCTTGATGTACTGCACGATGCGTTTCAATGAGATCTCGGGCACATCCTCCCAGGGATGCATCGCCGATCCATGGAGCCCCTTCTGCAAAATGAAGAGGAGCTGCTCATCGGACGGGAGCCCTTCGTCCACATACGCGAATTTGTAGAGCGCTGTCCGAAGATCCCGTGGAGCAGGACGCAGATTGGACGAAGCCGGACCGCGACCATCTCCCATGTCTCCATGACAGGCGTAGCAATACAGCGTGTATGCCTCACGTCCCTTGTTCAGGGACGCAGCAGAGACTTCCTCTCCACCGAGCATCATGGGCTCGGTGAAAGGAGCAGGTCGATGATCCACCTGGCAACCCGTCGCGAGAACGAGCAGCGCAGAACCAACGAACAGAACAGCGAAGGCGTGACGAATCATCTTGGCCTCATCAAGGAAACACCAGAAGGAAGAGGGCCATCCAGACGGCCCCCACAAAATGCCAGAACATGCCGATGAGTTTTGCGCGAAGCGCATGGCTCACCTGCGGCGCGCCGCGAACCATCGCGACGAGCCAGAGCAACAGGCTCCAACCGACAAAGACATGCGCGGCATGAAATACGGTGAGAGCATAAAAGTAACTCGCATACAGATTGGTCGAGAGTTCCAGGCCACTCGCCCAGACATCCGACCACAACTGCAACTGCAAGCCCATGAACAAAGCACCCAGAGCGACAGTCGCCAGAACCCCTCGGAAAGCCTCGGGCCGTCTACCCGCCCCCAGGGCGCGGACCGCCCAATGAAGCGAAGCACTGCTGAGTCCAATCACGAACGTGTTGATGATCGGAAGAGTCAACGGGAGCGAATCCACTCCGAGCGGGGGCCATGCGGGTTGCTTCACCCGGTACATCGCAAAGATGAAGAAAAGCCCGAGGAAGAGCATCACCCAGGAAGCAATGAACGCCACCATTCCGAGCAAGGTGGTGCGTTCACGCTCCGCTCTCACGGGATGCAGGTCCTGGACCGATGCCATCGCGGCACCTTCATCCATGCTGGGAGAAGCCATCACCACGTTCAGAGCCCCTATGCATCGCCGGTGGAATCTGCCATTGGCGCATCCCCGGTGCCTGCGGCGGCATCCGTGGGCAATTGCTCCGCCTGTCCGAGCCAATCACGACCCAGAAGGCGTTTGACCTCCGGATTCGCGAACTCGTGAGGACCCGTGTAGACGCGTGGAATCACATCAAAGTTGTGATGCACGGGCGGGCTGGAGGCATGCGTCCAGTCCAGAGTCCCGAGTTCCCATGGATTCTCATCCGCCTTCTCCCCTGCGAAGATGCTCTTGAACCAGTTCACCACGAAGAGCACCTGACCCAGTCCGAGGGCAAAACCAAAGTAGGTGGTCCACCGGTTGAGATCCGCGAGATGTGCAAGGAACGTGTACTGGAAAGGATCCCAGAGGCGTCGCTGCTGACCAGCATATCCGGCAGCCATCTGGCCACAGAACACGACGGTGATCGTGACCACGGAGATCCAGAAATGGTATTTCCCGAGAGACACGTTCATCTTTTTCCCGAACATCTTCGGGAACCAGAAGTAGATCGCCCCGAACGTCCCGAGGAACGCAGCGGCCGCCATCGTGAGATGGAAATGACCCACGACGAACATGGTGTCGTGCAAGTAGATGTCCGTGGAAATCGTTCCCAGGAAGATACCCGTCAAACCACCCAGACCAAACACGAACACCGTTCCGAGAGCAAAGAGCATCGGCACCGTGAGGCGAATCGAGCCCTTCCACATCGTGTGAAGCCAGTTCAAAAACAGCATTTCGGCCGGAACTGAGATGACGAGGGTCAAGAGCATGAAGGACTGACCAAGCAGCGGATTCATGCCGGTCCAGAACATGTGATGTCCATACACGACCGCACTGAGTACGGTGACCAGGATCATCGCGTAGACAGAACCCTTGTACCAGTAGGCGGGCTTCCGCGAGAAGAACGGGATGAAGTCACCGATGAAGCCCCAGACGGGAAGAATCAGGATGTAGACTTCAGGGTGCCCGAAAATCCAGAAGAGATGCTGAAAGAGAATGGGGTCGCCATTTCCGTTCGCGCCTGCGATGAAGAACGTCGTTCCAAACGAGCGATCCATGAGCAGAAGCGCCGCACCCGCCGCGAGGACTGGCACGAAGAGCAGATTCAAAATGGCGGTGAGCCACATGCCCCAGACCGTGAGCGGCATCTGCATCCACCCCATTCCGGGAGCTCGCAGACGAATGACTGTCGCGATGTAGTTGACGGCGCCCATGAGCGTCGCGCTACCCGTCGTGAAGATCGCCATCACCACAAGTGTCTGGCCAAACCCTGGAGTTCCAATGTTGGTGGAAAGCGGCGGATACGTCGTCCAGCCGGCGGCCGCAGAGCCAAGTTCCACCATGAACGATGCGAAGATCATGATTCCAGACGCGAAGAAGGTCCAGAAGCTCAACATGTTCAACGTCGGAAACGCCATGTCGCGTGCCCCGATCATCAACGGAATGCAGAGATTTCCGAACGCACCAATCATCAAAGGCGTAATCGCCCAGAAGATCATGATGAGGCCGTGCATCGTGAAAATCGTATTGTAGGTCGCCGGTCCAATCACACCGCCGGTGTCCTCGAGGAACACGCCACCGAGAAAAGAAGGAACCGCTTCTCCCGGATAGGCCCACTGCCAGCGAATCATCATCGCCAGCATTCCTCCGAAGAAGAGGAAGGTGAATCCCGCCCACAGAAACTGCTTCGCGATCACCTTGTGATCAGTCGAAAAGATCCACTTCCGAATGAAGGAATCCGGATCCGGGTGAATGGGTTGGAGATGCTGATAGATCTCGTCCGAACCGTGTGATTGCGCGCCATGCGTTGCGTCGCTCATCCCTTACCTCCTCGTGCCCAGGACCAGCCCCAGTGGTTGTTGACGTCGTTGACGTCATACCCCTGTGATGCGGTCCGTGAGGCTTCACCTATCCAGGCCTTGAAATCTTCCTGACTGACGATGCTGAGCTTGCCCCTCATCTTGTAATGATGGGTCCCACAGTGCTGTGCACATCCAATTTCGTAATCCCCACGAACCTCGTCGCGAGCCCGGAACCAAAGTCGATTGATCATTCCGGGGACCGCATCCATCTTCGCCCGCAAATTGGGGAGATAGAACGCGTGAATCACATCCGTCGCGGCCAGCTGGACGATCACCGGAGAACCCGCAGGCACCACGAGGTCGTTCAACACCTCGACATCGTCGGGCGTGTTGAATTCTCCATCCAGTCCCGCATAGCGCGCCTGCCACGCCCATTGACGTGCGTTGACCTCCAGGCGAACCGCACAGGTTCCATCCGTTGGAGAGTTCTCGGCGCCACATTCGGGTCGGGGGGCTCCTTCGATCTTCTCCGCGAGCTCGAAGTTCCAGAAGACCTCATCGAGATCCACGATCGAGTTCACGAGGAGATTTCCATCCATGATGAAGAAGATGACCGCCGAGAGAACCAAGGCCGTCACCACATGATGATGCGCATCCCCGTGGTCGTATTCCGCTTCATGGTCCTCATTGTGGAAGAAGCACGCCCAGAACATCCAGACGCACATGACCACAAAGAGAATGACCACGAAGACCATCGTGACTTCAATCAACCAATCGATGCGCCAGCCATCAACAGAGACATCACGTGGAAACGAGGCAAAGAGGCCCCAGGCGCCCTCCGCCTCGGGCTCCACTGCTGCCCAGCCCATCGTAGGAAGCGCACACAACGCTCCCAGGCCCACGATCGCATTCAGGATCCACTGCTTCACTTTCATCCGATCTCTTCCTGTTGTCCCCGTTCATCGAGCCCAGAACCATTCAAAGGTGTCGCCAACTTTCGAAAAATGGGAAACACCAGGATGGCCACGATGAAAGGAGAGAGAATCATGGTACCGAGAATAACCGCGCCCAGGACGCCCCCGTCTCCCTGACCCGCACATTGGGGACAGGCGACTGCCAACGCTGGAGTCAGCATCGCGAGCAGGAACACAGAGGTGACAACTACTCGATTCATGCCACCAGCCGGTAGGTTGCCTCCAGCACCAGCGCAACGGCGTAGACTGCAGGCGTCAACATGGGAATGATAATCGTCCATTTGAGAGAATCCGTCTCCCACTTCAAATGCATGTAGTAGAAACAGACAAGCCCCGCCTTGACACAGGCCATCGCCACAAGCCCCAGAATCAACAACGTGGGATCAATTCCTGGGATGTAGACGATTCCGACCTCAAGAACGGTCAGAAAGAGCAGATACCCCCAGATGAGAAGGCTGTGCTTTCGATCAACATGAACCATGGAACCCCCTCCTACAGCATCGGGAACGACGGATGATCACCCGGGCTGGGAATCAGGTAGATGAACGTGAAGACGAGAATCCAGACGAGATCCACGAAATGCCAAAACAGGCCTAGAATCTCGACGTGGTTGTAGTTCCCATCGTCGTATTTCCCCATCCCGGCGCGAATCGCCATCACGACGATGTAGGTCACACCGGTGAACACGTGCGCACCATGGAAGGCAGTCACCACGTAAAAGGTGTTCGCAAAAAACGACTGACCGAAGACGAGACCCAGCGGGTACAGACCATGACCTTCCAGACCGAAGCCGAAGTACTCATAATACTGACCGCAGAGGAAGAGGAATCCCCCGAATGCGGAGAGCCAGAGGTACTTGGTCATCCCCTTTGAGTCTTTCTCCACGCATGCGTAGTAGGAGAAGACCATCGTCACACTGGAGCAGATGAGCACGAACGTGAGCAGCGCCGTGAAGGCAATGCCAAAATCAGGCTCCAGGATGCAATCGATGCCGCGCTCAATCGCAGCCTCATTGCACCTCCAGTAGCTGACGACCACGTCATCGGCGGCAATGTAAGCCGCCTGTCCTCCGCGCAAAATGGCATATGCGAGGAGGAACCCCGCAAACATCAATGCATCGGAAAGCAGAAAGATCCACATTCCGATCTTGCCGCCGGTGACATTTCCATAAAGGGCTTCGTCCGGCCATTCTTCAGGTCGAATGGCGGGATGCGCGTGTTCAGCGTGGGCACTCATGCGCTTCCAAACCTCCCGCATGGGTTCGCGTTACTTTCCGTAGAGGCGGTGTTAGCACGCTCATTTGAATTGATCAATTGATTGCAACCAATTCAAGCGGCCATCAGGCGTCAAAAACACGTCAAGCGAGGAAGCACCAAACCAAGAAGGCCTTCAAACACTGGAGAACAAGGGCACAACGGACGGAACACAAAAGGTGCGGGAAGAAATTCCAGAAAATTCCCCCTCCGAAGTTTCCGTGACAGAAATCCGAGAAGGAAGTCGATCGTTCGTCGCCAGCATGACTTGCTCAGGGCGCTTCCACACGAGCTCCGAATGTTCCCGGAGAAGGCCCGTTGCCCGTGAAACGATGAACAGAGACACATTCACGGTCTTGACACCACCCCTCACCTGTGAAAACCTCCCTGCGCCAGGAAGCCTGGGGTGTGGTATACCGATGAAGAATTTCCTCTCGACAGCGCTATTCACTCTGGTCGTCTCGCTCATGTACACGGGCGTGGCCCAGTTTCTCCCACAGTTGGAGAGCCATCCGCCCGCAAACGCGGAGCTCGGATCCGATATCGGACCGGAAGAGCTCGCGCCGATCGGTGCAGAAGTGTTCGCGGCCAATTGTGTCCAATGCCACAAGGCAGGGGAGACAGGTCGTGCTCCAGATATCTCGAGCATCGGCTCGCATGCCTCGCAACGCGCCGCAGTACGCAGCACGGAGAGCGGAGACAGCTTCACGGAGATCGACTATCTCGTCGAAGCCCTGTGCAAGCCGGGAGACTATCTCGTCGAGGGATATGGCAACATCATGCCGCCCCAGGGAAAAGTCCTTTCCGGCGGTCAAATCCTCGCAGTCGTGGCCTATCTGCAAGATCAGGGTGGAACCGCGACCGTCAAGGGAACCGACATCGATCCCATCAAGCGCTTCAACTGCGTGGTCGGCGGCGGCGGTGGAGGCGAGGGACCTGCCAAGAAAGTGGCCGTCGGTCCCCCCGCAAAAATCTATGAGAAGTTTGGATGCTCCGGATGCCATTCGGTGGACAGCCCCGAGCGAAAGATCGGTCCGAGCCTCCATGATGTCGGAAAACGACTCACGAAGGCAGAGCTCTACGAATCCCTTCTCGACCCGGACGGCACGCTTGCGGTCGGAGATCCCCCCTTCGCTGCAGGCGTGATGGGAGACACTCTCAAGGGCAATGGATTCTACGACCAGATGACGCCGGCCGATTTTCAAGCGCTTGTCGACTGGCTCGCTGGGCTCAAGGGATAGGGAGGAACCCACGTGTACAATCTGACCTCTCTCGCGATCTACGCAGTGGCCCTCGTGCTGCTCTTCCTGCTGCGCAATCGGCTGGGACTGCTCTGGTCGTGCCTCGGTTTTCTCGCCACCACATGGCTCTACGTCGCGCTCGGGTTCGATCCGGCGGTTCCCGCCAGCGTGCAGCTCGAATACATCGCCACCACCATCATCGCGCTCCTTCTCTATGTGAGCGCCAGTCAGGCCAATCGCGATAATTTTTTCGGGCCAATCACGCGCATGATCGTGGAGCCGTCCCTGAAGACTGTTCGGATCGCCTTCCTGATTCTCGTGCCCTCCCTGATTGCATGGCAGGCGCACCAGGCTGCCATTCCCTCGGAAGTCGCCCCTCCGAAGGTTCGTTCTGCTCACCCCTCTCCCCCCGGAACCATCAAAGGCCAGGGCCTGGGAGATGCCGAAGGCTATGAATTGGATGTGATCAACGGGCAGAACCCGCTTCGAGCCGCACAAGACTCCGATCCCGAGAAGTTCCAGGAGTACCTGACCCGCGGAAAAGCGGTCTACTACCAGAACTGCTACTACTGTCACGGCGACAACATGGCCGCAGATGGCAATTTTGCAGCCGCGGTGCGGCCCGCACCCGCAAACTTCATGGATGCCGGAACCATCGCCATGCTCACAGAGACCTTCCTCTTCTGGCGTATCGCGAAGGGGGGACCTGGACTTCCCGATGCGGGAACTCCCTGGGACTCTTCGATGCCCGTCTGGGAAGACATGCTCAGCGTCGACGACATGTGGAAGGTCATTCTCTACATGTACGACCACACCGGATATGAACCGCGTGCGAACGAAGCGGGGGCCCACTGATGAATCGCATTGTACTCATCACCATCCTCGTGTTCAGCACCGGCTTCACGACCCACGCCTCCGCGCAGGATCTTGAAGCGGGCCTGAAATCATATGAGAGGCGCTGTTCGCAGTGCCATGGGCTCGACGGAGCCGCCGACGGACCCGCTGCGGACTACATGCTGCCGCGTCCGCGTGTGTTCAAGAACAACCCGGTCTACAAGTTTCGAACCACGGCCGGTGGCGAGCTCCCGACGGATCAGAATCTCTTCGACATCATCACGCGCGGAATCCCTGGAAGTTCGATGCCATCGTTCGACCTTCTGCCCGAAGACGAACGATGGGATCTCGTTGCAGCGATCAAATCCTTCAACGAGGAAGAGACGGCGTTCAACGACGAAGAGATGCTGGAGACCGCACTGCCGGTCGAGGAACTCGAGATCGACCCCATGACGGCTCCTGAAGCGACGGCCGAGTCCATCGCCCAGGGACGTGAAGTGTTTCTCAAGGCCGAATGCAACAAATGCCACGGCATGAATGGCCGTGGAAACGGAGCCAGCTGGAACACCATCAAGGATCTCTGGGAGGACCCCATTCTTCCCCGAAACCTGACGAACCCGGAAAACTTCCGGGGAGGTCGGCGTGCCTATGACATCTTCCGCGCCATTTCGACCGGTCTGAGCGGCTCACCCATGCCCGCCCACCGAGACGATTACACGGTGGAAGAGCGATGGGCTGCCGCGCACTACGTCATGAGTCTGGGTCCCGTGGACAAGGGGCAGCGCGATGAGACCATCGTCGCCACTCAAGTCGAC
>CAVOCR010000007.1:0-12755 GCA_963694245.1 Myxococcota bacterium | reverse complement strand
AGAAGCCACGGGCGAAGAGACCGAGGGCGAGACCACGGGCGAAGAGACCGAGGGCGAGACCACGGGCGAAGAGACCGAGGGCGAGACCACGGGCGAAGAGACCGAGGGCGAGACCACGGGCGAAGAGACCGAGGGCGAGACTGGCGAAGAGACCGAGGGCGAGACTGGCGAAGAGGCCTGTCCTGCTGATCTGTTCACTCCGCTGGATGCGCTGGTCAACACGCTCACCGACGGTGAGCTCGATGGTTCGGCAGCGCTGATGGCGGTGCTCGATCAGTTCGTCGCCAACGTGGTAGCGGATGAGGCCATCAACTGCTTCTTCGAGGGAGCGACTGAGGAGTCGATCTGGGCTCTGAAGCAGAACCTTCACGACCAGATGTGTGCGGCGTGGGGCGGACCCTGCGAGTACACCGGTGGTACGATGGAGGATGTCCACGCTGGAATGGGCATCGCTGCTTCGCATTACTGGGCACTGGTTGGAGACCTCAATGAGGCCGCCAAGGCAGTGAGCGCTGGTGCACTCGGAGCGACTCTGGATCTCCTGGATGCGGAGAACGACGATTCAGGCGTTGGCGCGTGTCTCGTGGCTCCGTTCGCGGCAGATGCTTTCATTGCCTCGGTGCTCGACACCGAGGAGAACATGAAGTCGGACACCTACTGCCAGGACATGGCGGCGGAGACCGGCGAAGAGACTGAGGGCGAAGAGACTGATTAAGTCTCTTTCGTTCTGACGAAAATCAGGGCCGCGGGGGCAACCCCGTGGCCCTTTTTTTATGCGCCGGCGCCTCTTGGGTCTCTCCAAAAATTCGAGACGGGTCCCCGGTGCGTGATACGCTCTTCGAGGAAACGTGCGAGGGGGACCAGGGATGAGCGCAGTCGTTGAGAGCACACCGCGTGGAACCTACACGCTCGATGCAGTGTTGGAGATCCTTGAGGATCAGGGCGTGCTGCGCGCAGATCACGGATCCGACATTCGGTTGCGGCAGGGACGCATCGCGGCCCAGGTCATCAAGGAACGCGAAAAGACCTGGGGAAAGAGCAAACGAAGTGGGGTGGACGATGTATCTCCCGCGGAGATCATTGCGGCTGCAGGCGTCGCAAGCGATGCGGGGATTCTCACCCTGGATCAGGTCATGGAAGCAGTCGCCATGGCGGCAGGCCTGCCCTTCTACAAGATCGATATGATCAAGCTCGACAGCCAGCTGGTCACCTCCACGGTTTCGCGACCCTTTGCTCGAAAGCACAGCGTCCTTCCTCTCTGGAAGAAGGATGGAACGCTCACGGTGGCTCTGGAAGATCCCTTTGACCTCGAACTCATCGACAACCTGGCGACGCTGGCCGGCTGTCCGATTCAACCGATGGTGTCCTCTCGGGTCGACATCCTGAAGGCGATTCGGGAAGTGTACGGATTCAGAAGCTCGGTCGATCACGCCGAGGAGGAGCTCGACACCTCCATTGACGTGGGGAACTTCGAGCAGTTGATGCACCTTCGAAGCGCGGAGGAGATCGAGGCGACGGATGCGCATATCATCAATGCGGTCGATTATCTCTTGCGGTACGCATTTGAGCAGCACGCCTCCGACATTCATGTGGAGCCCCGACGAACCCAGACGATGATCCGCATGCGCATTGATGGGGTCCTGCACATCGTGCATCGAGTGCCTCGGGGAGTGCATCCGGCGATGGCAAGTCGCATCAAGGGACTGGCTCGGATGGACATCGCAGAGAAGCGACGTCCCCAGGATGGGCGTATCAAGACGCGTCACGGAAGTCGCGAGGTGGAGCTTCGAATCTCGACGATGCCCGTGGCGTTTGGCGAGAAAGTGGTCATCCGAATCTTCGATCCGCGCATCCTTCTCCAAAAGCTCGAAGGTCTTGGCTTCTCACAGAAGGAGTTTGCGCAGTTCAAGGGGTTCATCCGCCGTCCGCATGGGATCGTCCTCGTGACGGGTCCGACGGGAAGTGGAAAGACGACGACGTTGTATTCAGCACTTCAGGCGATTTCGGATGCCACGGTGAACATCGTGACGATTGAGGACCCCATCGAAATGGTGGTGGAGGAGTTCAACCAGGTGAGCGTACAGCCGAAAACAGGCATTACGTTTTCATCGGCGTTGCGGACCATTCTGCGACAGGATCCGGACATCATCATGGTGGGTGAGATTCGGGATGCGGAGACAGCATCCAATGCGATTCAGGCTGCGTTGACCGGTCATCTCGTCTTCTCGACGCTTCACACGAATGATGCTGCCGGAGCCATTACGCGCCTGAAGGAACTGGGTGTGGCTCCCTTTCTCGTGGCCTCGACGGTGGTCGGGGTGCTCGCCCAGCGCCTGTTGCGAAGTGTCTGCGACGAGTGCAAGGAGCCGGTGAACTTGTCCCGGCAGCAATGTCATGCCTTGCACCTTCCAGTGCCAGAAGGGCGAGAATCGCCGCAACTTACGGTTCATCGGGGAAAGGGATGTGCCACGTGTCGACAGACGGGTCTCAAGGGTCGGACAGGGATCTTTGAGGTGATGCCCATGACCGAGGCCATTCGAGGACTCATTCTCGAGGAATCCGATGCTCATGAAATTCTCAAATGTGCACGGACTGAAGGGATGATGACGTTGCGTGAAGCCGCCATCAAGAAGCTCGCGGAAGGAAAGACGAGCTTTGAGGAAGTGCTGCGCGTGACCTCCGATTCCTCCGGCGGGCTCTAGGCTGCCCGAGGCGCCCAGGCCTGAGAGCCACCGAGCATCTCCTCTGCGTGCTCCCGAGTCGTTTCCGTCAATTCAATGCCTCCAAGCATTCGGGCGATTTCCAGGAGTCGCTCCTCTCCGGTCAGGTGTTGGACTGAAGTCGTGGTTCGGCCGTCTTCCGTGATTTTGATCACGTGCAGGTGGTGATCGGCGTAGGCCGCGATCTGGGGAAGGTGGGTGATGCACAGCACCTGACGCTCCGCGCTTGCGAGCTTCAGTTTCTGGCCGATCACCTCCGCCACTCCCCCACCGACTCCAGCGTCGACCTCGTCAAAGATGCTCGAGGACACGGGGTCGCTCTTGATCATGACCGCCTTCAATGCCAGCAGGATCCGACTCAATTCGCCTCCGGAAGCACATTTGGCGAGCGAGAGGAATCCCTCTCCAGGATTTGGGGCGAGTTCGAATTCGATGTGGTCGATTCCGTTCGGTCCGAGATTCTCCTCCCGGGTGATTTGGGCCACCCTCAACGCACAGCGCTGCATCGCGAGCTCCGTGAGTTCCGCTTCCACCGCTTTTGCGAGTCGTTTCCCAGTCGTTCGGCGTTTTTTGGAGAGTTTCCGGCCCTTTTCCAGGAGCGCGTCCCTGCGCTCTGCGATTTCGCCCGCCAGGGTCTCGATGCGTTGCTCGGCGCTCGCGAAACGCTCGAGTTCGTCTCGCATGTCCTGGGCACGCCTCAATACATCCGTGAGTTCCGGACCATGTTTCCGGAGAAGTTTCCGGAGCAGCGCGAGCCGATCATCCGCGTCTTGAAGCCGGCGGGGATTGTGGACGATGTGACGTCCATGCTGTGCGAGTTCGTAGCTGATGTCTTCGAGTTCGAGGCGTGCGGATTCCACGCGGGCCAGGAGGGGATTCAAGGCCTCGTCGAGCCCGGTGAGCACCCGGATTTCATTTTCTGCGCGTGCGGTGAGGCCGGCGGCAGCGGAAGCCGTACCGCTCAACACCTGTTCGGCCTGGGAGATGCCCGCTTGCAGTTTCTCCGCGTGCTGGAGTCGCTTCACTTCGAGTTCGAGGGCGGCGTCTTCTTCCGGTTGAGGTTCGGCGGTCTCGATTTCCTCCAGTTGGAAACGGAGAAAGTCCTCCCGTTCCAGGCGTTCCCGCTCCGCAGCGATCAGGGCCTCTCGCTCGGCGATGAGCGTCAGCATGGTCTGATACTCATCCTGGAACGCGCTTCGGGCGCCTTCGAGACCTCCAAACCGATCCAGTTGAAGCAGGTGTTGATGGGCGTCGAGCAGCGCGTAATGCGCGTGTTGGCTGGACATGTCGACCAGGTGACGCGTGACGCTCTTCAGCATGGAGTTGGTGGCCATCTGTCCGTTGATGGTGATGCGACCGCGCCCGCTCTCTGGGACGGTGCGACGTACGAGCATCACCGCCGGATCTTCTTCTGTGAGGTCGAGTTCCTCCAGGGCCTTGCGCGCGGGGCCCTCTGGGAGGATGAAGAGGCCCTCCACTCGTGCTGAATCGGATCCTGCACGGATGATGTCGGTGGAGGCTCGGGCACCGAGGAGAAGGTCGAGAGCACCGAGAATGATCGATTTTCCCGCTCCCGTCTCTCCTGTCAGCGCGTTGAGTCCGGGGCTCAGATCGATCGTCACGCGATCGATCAGCGCAAAATTCTCGATGCCGAGGCGTTCGATCACGATGAATTCTCCCTGCTGGAGAGGACTATTCAGGAGGTGTGAGGGTCCGTCAAGAGGTGCGGGAGCGGAGAAGGGTCGTGGCGATGCCGAGGAGGAGGAGTCCCAGCAGGAGAGGCGGCATCGAAGAGGTCCCCGGTTCCTGGCATCCTCCCGAATCCGGGGGGGGCGCGCTCGCGCATTCTGCCGGAACGCAGGCGAAGACGACTCCGTTCCAGGCGGGAGTCCAGCCCTGCGCGCAGGAGGTCGAGGAGCAGGTCCACGTCCCAGCGAAATATCGCGGGAGGGTGTTTCCAGGACATTGCGTATTCGGCTCCGCGGTCTCCATGCCCGAACCCAGCGCGCTCTCACAGGTTCCTGCCGGGAGAAGCACGGGGGTGTTTTCACCATAGATGCAGCAGAGGCCCTCCGCATCGTCCGCCTCGAGGGTTCGCTTGATGACTTCCGAGTTGGGTGCGGTGGGAAACATGGTGGCATCCGGGGTCTGGGAGTGATCCAGTCCGAGGAAATGACCCATTTCATGGGTGACCGTGTTTTGGACGTCCATGAAGCCCTCGATGGGTTCCGATCTCATGCCGAAGTCGAAGTCGACCGCGTTGATGGTGATGTCCGCATCGAAGATCTGTCCGGTGCAGGGGTTGTATGTGAGCCGAGTGAGCGCGAGCACTCCGGGTCCGTCTGTCCAGGTTCCAGGCTCCGAAAACCAGGTGATCAGGTTGGTGTTCAATTCTGGGTGGGTCTGGCTGTATCCGATGCGTGGGACCTTTCCTTCGAAGGTCGGATCGGCAATCACTCCCCCGAAGGTGAAGTCAGGGGCATCACATCCCTCCACGGCGTCCCATGCACCGATGCTTTGATGAATGGCCTGTTCCGCTGCGATGGGATTGGGGAGGGGAGCCGTCTGGATCCAATAGGGAAGATTGGAGGTCTCCCATCGAAGCTTGCGGGGCTGTTCGAGTTCGCAACTACAGGGTGTCTGAACGCCCTGACTCAAGGTCGTATAGGTCACATAGGCCTGGGCCTCGGGTGTCATTGCCAGGAGACCGGACGTGAAGAAGATCAGGAGGAGGATGGTTTTCATCGGAGAGAGCGTTCCGTGGCCACGTGGTCGCGAATGTGTTCGAGGAGGGCGTCGAGGTCGATTTGATCCATCGCTGTCGGATTGGCATGCCGTTCAATGGCGTGCGTGGCGGGGTTTACGAGCCCAATGCCTCGGCGATCCCGGAGAGCTCGTGGACGATCGCCGTTTCGCTCGACTCTCCAGGCGCCCTGGGCGAGTCCAAGGATTCGGGGGCGTGTCGTCGCCTCCCGTTGCCATAGAAAGAGCACGACCTCGTCTCCCGTTCGGATCTGGGGTGTCCCCGAGACCATCTGGGACAGTTCGCCGACGGTTCCGCCCGGAAGTTCGATGGTGAGGAGGGATCCCTTTGGGAGGGGGCGATCTCCCTTCATCTTGTCCCGTATGCGGAGCTGAACTTCGGTACGGAATTGACCGTTCTTCTCCAGGGTGTGGGACCCGAGCACGTCGGCATGGACGATGTGGGTGGCCTCACGGGTGAGCGTCGGAAGATCCATGTCCACGACGAGGGTGGCCTGGGCGAGGGGCGCGACAAGCATCGCCATGAGAAAGGCGTAGGCAACTGTCCAGCGAATCATGCGGTTCCTCCTGCATGCGACAGCATAGGATTCTGAGGCGCTCGGAGCAAGGAGAGCAATTGACAAGTGAAGGGAGGAGACATCATCCTGCGGACGCCGCGCGGCGCCTCATCTGAGGTGATTTCATGGCGGGGAGGTCGGCATGGATCGGGCTGCGCTCAAGGCATTGCTTCAGGAACTGGAGAGTGGGGCTGTCACCAGCGAGGATGTCATGTCTGCGTTGCAGGACTTTCCCTCCGGTCGCCTGGGATACGCACACGTCGATCATCATCGGCATCTTCGCAGAGGGTTTCCTGAGGTTGTGCTCGCTGAGGGAAAAGAGACGCACCACCTTGTTGGAATCGTGGAGGAGCTCTCCGCGCATGCTTCCAATGTACTCGTCACGCGGGTCTCGGAGGAGCAAGCCATGGCACTTGAAAACGCGCTTCCACCGGGTCATGTGAAACGGCATCCTCCGTCGACGGTTCTGACGATTCGTCCGGAGGCGACCGCTCTCAGGAGCGAGGGCACGATCGTCGTGGTCTCTGCAGGCACCTCGGACCTTCGGGTCGCGGTGGAGGCGATGGTCACCGCGGAGACGATGGGTCATCGCGTGGAGCGAATCGTGGATGTGGGAGTGGCGGGCATTCATCGCCTGCTGGGCCATGTGGATGCTCTTCGAAACGCATCGGTTGTGATTGTGGTCGCCGGGATGGATGGGGCTCTTCCTTCGGTCGTGGCGGGTCTGGTCGATTGTCCGGTGGTCGCGGTTCCCACCAGCGTCGGTTATGGGGCCAGCTTTGAAGGTCTTGCGGCGCTTTTGACGATGTTGAATTCCTGTGCAGCGGGGGTCACCGTGGTCAACATCGACAATGGATTTGGTGCAGGATATGCCGCCTCGCTGATGATGCGAGATACCGGGTCGGAGGTTCTGTGATGGTGGATGATCTCCGGGTGCTGTACATCGACTGCTTCTCGGGAGCCGCGGGCGACATGTTGTTGGGCGCGCTGCTCCATGTGGGAGCTTCAGAAGAGCGCGTTCGAGAGGAATTGGGCCGGATCGATCTCGAAGGCTGGACTCTGGAAGCTGTCCCGGATGCGATTCAGGGGATCGGTGGAATCAATGTCAGCGTGCGCGTGGGAGGCATCAAGGAGGGCGAGGAGGGGCATCATTCTCATTCTCACGGGGGCTCGGCGGAGCCGCATGGGCATTCGTTTCGTTCCATTCGGACTCTCCTCGAGCGCTCGAGTCTGACGGAGGCTGTTCGGGATCGGGCGATCGCTGTGTTCACACGCATGGCGGAGGCCGAAGGTCAGGTGCATGGCGTAGCTGCGGAGGACATTCATTTTCATGAGGTCGGAGCGGTGGATGCGATTGTGGACATCGTGGGGTGTGTCGCAGCGTTGGAGGATCTGGGCGTCGACCGCGTGATCTCCGCGCCTCCCCCCATGGCGCGGGGTTTCGTGCAGTGTGCGCATGGCTCCATGCCGCTTCCTGCTCCAGCGACCGTGCTTCTTTTGGAGGGTGTGCCCACCGTGGGCGCCTCCATTGAAGGGGAACTGGTGACCCCCACGGGGGCGGCTTTGTTGACCACTTTCGCGGACGATTTTGGTCCCTGGCCGGAAATGCGGGTCTCCCGCGTCGGGTATGGTCTGGGGGACAGGCGCTGGCCTGACCGACCGAATCTGTTGCGTCTTGTGCTTGGAACGCAGTCCGTCGCGTCAGAAGGTTCGGAGGTGATCATCGAGACCAACATCGATGACATGCCGGCGGAGTGGTTCCCGCCTTTGATGGAGCGTCTTCTTCGGGAAGGAGCGGATGATGTCTGGATGAGCTCCATCCAGATGAAGAAGGGGCGCCCGGGAACACGTCTCAGCGTCCTGGCTCCTCTGGAGGCGCGTTCGCGGCTGGTCGCGATCATCTTTGGGGAATCGAGCGCGATCGGGGTGCGCTTCCATGCTGTCGAGCGCACCAAGCTGGTTCGGCGAGTGGAAGAGATCCAGACGGCGCATGGGATGCTTGCGGTCAAGAGCGCCTGGGACGGAGACGTTCGGGTGCATGCGGCGCCAGAGTTCGAAGCGTGTCAGCAGATGGCGCAGGAAACGGGACTTCCCTTGAAGGTCATTTATCGAGAAGCGGAACGGGTGCTCGCAGAGGACCCATGGAAGGAGTTGGAAGAATGAATCGATGGCTTGCTCGAGTGGTTTCGGTGTCCTGTGCGATGGGAATGCTTGCGAGCTCTCCTGTCATGGCTGCCGACGGTCCGACCGCAGACGAGATCGTGGACCAGATGATCGCGCAGGACAGTTTTGGATTTGAGAGCGGCGAGGTGACCCTTTCGCTTGAGATCCGGAGCCGCCGCGGGGATGTGCGCGTTCGAACGCTTCGCGCACGGGGGGATCGCAAGGGGGATCTGCGTCGGAGTCGAGTGGATATCGTGGATCCTCCGGACGTCCGCGGAACTGCGATTCTATTGCTGGAGCAGTCTGGAGAGCGCGATGATCTCCAGTACATCTATCTTCCCGAGTACAAGAAGGCGAAGCGCATCACGGGGAGTCAGAAGAACGGGAGCTTTCTGGGATCGGATTTGACCTATGCGGATCTCGAGAGTCGCGACACGAAAGACGGGAAGAAGACTCGGCTTGCGGACGGCAAGGTGGCGGGTCAGGCCGTCTACCACGTGCGGATCGAGGTCGACGACGTCGAGAGCGATTACGGGCATCTGGATCTGTACATCCATCAGAAGTACCATCTCCCCCTGAAGATGGAGTTCTTCGATCGAAGCAAAGAGCTGACCAAGACGCTCTTTGCGAAGAAGATCCAGAAGAAGGGCGGGAAGATCGTGGTCTCGCGAATGCTTTTGAAGAACCACAAGCGCGGGACGCAGACGGTCCTCCAGATTGACTCGATGGATCCGAAAGCCACCTTCACGGACACGATCTTCGACAAGGACGCGCTCGGGCGCTAGGGAGAGGGATGCAGCGCTGGTCCCCGGGTGTGTTTGCGACGACGTTGCTTCTATGCAGCGGCGCGGCACTGTTCGCTCATGCGGACGCGCCAGAAGAGGAAGAGGCGCTGGTCTTCGATCTGGAAGCGGAGGAGGAGGTCGAGTCCCCTCAATTCAAGCCTCGCCACCGCTTTCGCGGCGCCTTGTCGGATGAGGTGGCTGTGGATCTCGGATTTGAAGGAGATGGAGAGCACGTCGTCCGAAGTGTTCATCGTCTGCTCCTCACCATGGACGGAGAGATTCGCCCGGACCTGAAGGCACACGTCTCGGGGCGAATGACCTGGTTCGCCTGGTTCGAGGAGGACGGCGCCGCCCGCTATGAACTCGACCCCGAGCTCCGGGATACCTGGCTGCAGTGGAGCCTGGGGGACTCGACGTCCCTGATCGTGGGGAATCAGACCTGGTCCTGGGGCGTATCGGATGTCTTCCCCGTCGCCGATGGGATCAACCCGCGGGATCTGATCCATGGGTACACGACATCTCTGGAGACTCCGAAGATTCCCGTGTTCGGGGTCACCCTTCGCTCCGCTCTGGGCGATCACCTGAGGTTCGAAGCCGTCTGGGTGCCCTTCTTCGTTCCGGACCGCGCCGCAGTGTTCGCTCATGACTTCGCCATTCTGGGAGAGGTTCTGGGCTCTTCATCGGCCTTCATCTCGACCATGCAGGCTCAGCTGGACGCGCTTCATCCCTCGATCATCGACGATGTGCAGCCTCTCCTGGTGGCGACCGAGCGTCCCGATGAGGGGCTGGAGAACTCGAGTGCGGGACTTCGACTGGCGGCCAATGTGCGAGGGGTGGATCTGGGCGCGAGCTATTTCTTCGGCTGGGACCGGATCCCCGTGTTCGCGGTTCCGTCTGACGATGAGCTCGGAGAAGCGTTGCCGGGTCTGCTGTCCGGTGAGACGGCGGTGACCGATCTCTTCGCGTCCAGCCACGCTCGACGCCATTGGGTGGGGGTCGACCTCGCGGTCGCCCTCGGGGATTTCATCGTTCGAGGGGAGTCCGCCTGGACTCCGAAAAAGACGATCTATCGCGATGATCTTTCGAGCGTGCGCCTGCCCATCGTCGAGAGCACCGGTGGCCTGGAGTACAGCTGGGAGACCACGATCACAGCGATGGTCGAGGTGTTCCATCGGCACATTTTCGATCTTCCGGAGGGCGCAGATCTCTTTCTCGCGGGCCAGGATCAGCTGCAGATCGCCGCGGTTCTTGCGACGCGTTGGTTGGAATTCGACGCGCTTCAGATCACCCTCGCCGGCATGTACGGCATCACCCAGGGAGATTTCATCCTCTCTCCCTCGGTCACCTGGAAGGTCTCGGATACCTTCCAGGTGGAGGCGGGGGGACGCCTCTTCGAGGGGCCAGTGAACAGCCTCGGCGGCGCGTTTGATTCCAACGATGAGGTGTTTCTACAGACAAGGGTGCGCTTCTAAGTCGCATCATGGAGGACAAAGTGGTGAGAAATGGACGCGAGACAACAGCCATGCGGGAGATCCGCATCGAACCCAATTTTCTCTCGACCGCCACGGGCAGTGCGCTGGTTTCCTTCGGGCGCACCCGGGTGCTCTGCGCGGTCACGGTCGCGGAGTCCGTTCCTCGCTGGATGTCCGGTCAGGGGCGTGGGTGGTTGACGGCGGAATACGCGATGATGCCGGCGTCTTCGTCGCGTCGGGTCCCACGGGAGCGGGGAAATGTGAAGGGGCGTACCCAGGAGATTCAGCGACTCATCGGGCGCAGTCTTCGAGCGGCGGTGGATCTGGATGCGCTGGGAGAGCGTACGCTTCATGTGGATTGCGATGTGCTGGAAGCGGACGGGGGCACTCGAACGGCTTCCATTACAGGGGCCTGGGTGGCTCTTGCGATCGCACTTCGTCGCATCCCAGATCTTGAAGTTCCCGTGGAGAAGGTCCTGCATCGACAGATCGCCGCTGTGAGCGTGGGGGTCGTGGATGGGGTGGTCCTTTCGGATCTGGAGTACACCGAGGACTCGAAGGCAGAGGTCGACATGAACCTCGTCATGGATGAGACGGGCGCGTACATCGAGGTTCAGGGAACCGCAGAGGGGGCGCCCTTCGATCGCGACGCCTTGAACGTGATGTTGGACGTGGGCGCGGGAAGTATCGTGGAACTGATCCAGCAGCAACGGGATGCCGTCGCTCGCGGTGTGGGAGAAATCTGAGCCCTATTCGGCTGCCTTGGCCTTCCGGGCTCGCTCGATGTACCGCGGAAGTGTCGTGTTGTCCGGGTCCAGTGACTGCGCTTTCTGAAAGTACTTGAGGGCAAGTCCGGCGTTTCCTGCTTTCAGGGCGCCGATTCCCATCTTCGTGTACTTCTTCACCTTCTCCTTGTCTCCCGAACTCGCCTTGTCCGCAGCAGGCTTTTTAGCCGGTGCGGCCTTCTTTGCCTTGGCAGCGGCTTTCGCCTTGGCAGCGGCTTTCGCCTTGGCAGCGGCTTTCACCTTGGCAGCGGCTTTCACCTTGGCAGCGGCTTTCACCTTGGCAGCGGCCTTCGTCTTGGCTGCGGCCTTCGTCTTGGCTGCGGCCTTCGCCTGGGCTTCGGATTTCGCCTTCTTGTTGGCAGCGGCCTTCTTCTGTGCCTTTTCAGCAGCCTGTGCTTTGGCCTCCGCCTTTTTCTGTGCTCTGGCCTCTGCCTTCAGCCTCTTTTTTTCCTCGGCCTGTGCTTTGGCCTCTGCCTTCTTCTGGGCTTTGGCGGTCTTCTTCTCTTCTGCCCTGGCTTTGGCTTCTGCCTTCTTTTGCGCTTTGGCTTCTGCCTTCGTGGATTTCGCTGCTTCTGCTGCCGCCGCTTCTGCTGCCGCCGCTTCTATCGCCGCTGCCTCTGTCGCCGCTGCTTCTGTCGCCGCTGCTTCTGTCGCCGCTGCTTCTGTCGCCGCTGCTTCTGTCGCCGCTGCTTCCGCCGCCGCCGCTTCTGCCTCTGCCGCTTCTGCCGCTGCATCCGGGAGTTCTTCCTGCTCGGCAGGATCTTTCGCCTCACCTTCAGCTTGTTCCGGAGTCGCGACTCCCTCGATGGGTTCGCCTTTCAGCATCTCCAGCACCTTTCGGGCCTCATCTCGTTCCGCGTCGGTCGCTTTGCCCGATGCGTGGAGTGCGATGATTTCCTGTAGATGCGTGAGGGCCGTGTCGGTCTCGTCGATCTGAAGGGCTTCCGTGGCAAGCTGGAGGCGTCGGGCGGCTTCTGTTGTCGCCGGTGCCTCCACTAGCGAGGGTTGTTCTTCAAGTGGGTATTCATCCGTACTGGTTGGCGGTGCGAGGACAATGGGTTCTTCAACGATGGGATTGTCCTCGTTGGAGATGCTGTTCATCCATGTCGTGACTCCAATGATTCCTGCCGAAACGGCGATCGCGAGAGCGATCAGGAGTCCTTTGCCTCCTCCAGGCTGGAATGTGTCGTAGTCCTCCATGTTGAACTCGTCATCGGGTTCTGCGCCGCCCTCGTCAAACCACCCTTCCAGTTCCTGTGCGCTGTGCCCGGGAATTGCAGCTTGCGATTTGGAGGCATCTCCGAGCGCTGCTGCAATTTCGGTCGGTGCAATCTCTTCATTCTTTTCGTTTGGCTCGGGCTCTGATTCGGGCTCTGGCTCTGGCTCGGGTTCCGGCTCGGGTTCCGGCTCGGGCTCGGGCTCCGGCTCCGGCTCCGGCTCCGGCTCCGGCTCCGGCTCCGGCTCTGGCTCTGGCTCTGGCTCTGGCTCTGGCTCTGGCTCTGGCTCTGGC
>CAVOCR010000006.1:0-13091 GCA_963694245.1 Myxococcota bacterium | reverse complement strand
GTCTTCTTCACCGAAAGCTCCCCCGAACTGAGCGTCGCCGTGATCGGATCCTTCCGATCCAACAACGCATCCGGCAACGCGTCCAGCGTGATCGTATCCCCTTCCGAGAGAACAATCGCCCGCTCCAGCGTGTTCTCCAGCTCCCGCACGTTTCCGGGCCATGCATGACTCATCAGACGCCGCATCACTGCCGGGCCCACCTCCCGTACCCGGGTCTCGAGACGCGTGTTCAACCGCTCGAGAAAATGATTCGTGAGCAGGGGAATGTCCTCGCTCCGTTCGCGAAGAGGGGTCATGTGAATGGGGACCACGTGGAGCCGATAGAAGAGATCCTCGCGAAATTGCCCTTTCCGCACCTCCTCTTCCAGATCCTTCACGGTCGCCGCGATGATTCGAACGTCGATGGGACGCGGGTGACTCGCCCCAATCGGCCGCACCTCACTCTCCTGAAGAACGCGCAGGAGCTTCACCTGCATCTCCACCGGAAGCTCTCCAATCTCGTCGAGAAACAGAGTCCCCCCCGAGGCCTCCTCGAAGAGACCGGTCTTGTCGGAACGAGCGTCGGTAAACGCCCCCTTCACATGTCCAAAGAGTTCGGATTCGAGAAGCTGAGAGGGAATCGCACCACAATTGATCGCGACGAACACATCCTCTGTGCGCCCCGAACGCCGGTGGACTGCGCGGGCTACCAGCTCCTTTCCCGTACCGCTCTCTCCCATCAAGAGCACGGTGCTCTTGTAAGGAGCCACCTTTTCAATGACCGAAAAGAGTCGGCGCATCGGATCGGACTGACCGACGAGTTCCTCAAAGGGACCCTGCGCATCATGCAGTTTGCGGAGACGCGCATTTTCGGCCCGGAGCTCCAGCCGCTCGGCCGCCTTCCGCAGCGTCAGCACAATCTCATCCCGATTGAAGGGCTTGGAGATGTAGTCGTAGGCGCCAGCCTTCATCGCCTTCAAAGCGACTTCGACCGTTCCGTAAGCGCTCATCATGATGACGGTCAACTCGAGCTTCTTCTCCCGAACGGCCTCGAGAAACGCGAGCCCATCCATCCCCGGCATCTGCACATCGCACAGCACCACGTCGAAATGCTCGGCCCCGGCACGCGACAGGCCCTTCTGGGCCGTGTTCTCGGTCGTGACGACGAATCCCTCTTGCGTGAGGAGGCTCTGCAGCATCGCGCAGAAACCCTCTTCATCGTCGATTACCAGTACATTCAGATCCATGGAAGGCCCCCATGGGCGAGGAGCCTAGCGCAAAAAGTATGGAGTCACCACGCCTTTTGCGTACCCTCTGCACTCTTTTCATCCGGGGGATTCGGCGGGCCCATCCTCTTCGACATCATCCCAGTCGTCGCGCCAGAGCTGGACGATGAATGTCGTCCCCCCGGGCCCCGTCGATTCCACATAGACATCTCCCGAGTGACTCACGGCGATATGGCGACTGATCGCAAGACCAAGACCCGTGCCCTCCCCCTCGATCTTCGTCGTGAAGAAGGGCTCGAAGATCCGCTCCTGTGCCCCCGCTGAGATACCCGGTCCCTCGTCCGTGACCGCGAGGTGAACGTACGGACCCATGATCTCCGCACGCAAGCGCAGGGTCCCCTTCGAATTCATGGCATCCGCCGCATTCAAGATCAGGTTCACCAGGATCTGCTCCAGCTTCTGCGGATCAATCTCGGCTCTCAAGCCGGGCGTGATCTCCTCCTGGGCGATGATCACGCTCTTCAATCGCTTCTGCGGAGAAAGCAGCTGCAATACGCGGTCAATCACGGCGGAGACATCTGCGACGCTCTCCCCATCATGACTTTCCGTGGCCCGGGAAAATCGGAGGAGATCGCGGATCAACATGTCGATCCGTTCCGTCGCCCGCTGGATCTGCTCCTGCGCAGTCCGTTGATCGGACTGGGAGCATCCCGGAGCCCGAAGGACATCCAGAAATCCAAGGATGATCCCGATCGGATTCCCGATCTCATGGGCGATGCCCGCGGTCAACACGCCCACCGACGCCAGCTTTTCCGTGCGCACCAGGGTCTCCTGCGCAGAGCGCAGCGCCCGGTCCACCGAACGCGTCTCCCGCGCAGAGACCGCTGCCTGTACCCGGGTCGTCGCCATTCGATCCCGCAACCGTGCAAGCGCCCCTTCAAGACGCACCATGTCATCCGAAGGAGGCGGCGCAGAAGAAGCTCTCTGGATGGTCGAGCGGGAAGAGGCATTCTCCCCTCCCTGAACTCGCTCGGTCGCACGCACCAATCGGCGCAGGGGACGAACGACAATCCGATCCAGCATGACACTGCCCACGCCCACCATGAACACGCCCAGGAGAACGCCAAAGAGAATCAGCAGGGTCATCGCCTTGCTGAAGTGGCGCATGGACACATCCACGGGAGAAATCACGAGGAGATGCCCGACTTCGCGACCGTCTTCGTCCCGAATGGATGCGAGCGAGGCCACACGTGAGCGCCGGTCCTCTCCGGTCACGAAAGCGCCCTTCAAACGACCCTCCACCAGATCCCAGAGCGGTAGATTCGGCGCCAACTGGGCCAGGGCCTCCCGCTCTCCAAGACCGAGTGCATCGCCAAATGGATTCACGATGAAGATGCCCTGCAGCCCCGATCGGTTTCGCAACGTCGAAAGAGCGCGTTTTCGGGCCAGGGGCGCATGCACGTCCAACTCGCGGACCTCCTCCGCGAACATGATGGCGAGCTCCTGCTGATGCCCGATCCTCTCCTCATCCACCAGACTTCCGAAGAGGTCGACGGCGAAGAGGATCAGAAGAGCCGATACGAAGAGGACGACAACTGCAAGGGAGAGCAGGACCTTGGTACGGAGATTGATCATCGCGGACGCCTATCCGAGCCCATAGGCGCCGTAGACCAGTTCACGAATCCAGGGCTCGAAGAAGAGCCATTCGAGGCCTGCAAGAGCGAGAAATGGACCGAATGGAAGCGAGAGCCCTCCGACGTCTTCCGGCGCCTCCGCATCCTCAGGATCCACCAATGCATCTCCGCGACCCAGCAGCAACACGGAGACCGCCGCGAGGGTGCCTTGAACCGAGGCGCCAAGCAGTACCCACAGGAGCGACTCCCAGCCCAGCCAGGCGCCGAGAAGACCCATCAACATGATGTCGCCGCCGCCCATCCCTTCCCGGCGGCGCACGAGGAAATACGCCTGCATGATGGCGAGCACCACCCCGGCTCCAAGAACCAGTCCAATCGCGCTGTCCTGCCAGCCAACATGAGTGATGGGCTCCAGCACGAGGCTCGCCAGAACACCCGCCGCCATGAACGGACGCGTGATGACATGGGGGAGGATCCGGAGTTCCAGATCAATGAAGGTGAGGACCAGCAACCCGCCGACAAATCCAAACAGGAGCACCGCGCTCACGATCGGGAGCAGGGGGTCCACGGACGAGGAGGGCTCGTATTCAGCACAGACGCGCAGCCAGACCGCCACGGCAAGCATCGCAGAGACCAGCTCCACCACGGGATAACGAATGGAGATCGAGGCCTCACAGGACGCGCAGCGCCCCCGGCGGAGAATCCATCCCAGAATCGGAACGTTGTCCCTGGGACGAATCGGCGTCTCACAGGAAGGACAGCGCGACGGGGGGTGCACCAGGGAGATCCCCAGCGGAAGCCGGTGAATCACCACGTTGAAAAAGGAACCCCACAGCGCTCCCCAGACAAACGCCGCGATCATGCCCCATTCGATGGATTGAGCGGTCCATTCCATGTGTTCTGATTACCACAGCCCGGGGAGAGCGTCGAATACCTGACCCCTCATTGAGATTGGGTCCGTGTCCCCTAGCGCACAGTGAAACGAGCGATGCTGACCCGATCGGAACCATCGTGCTTGACCGGCTCGTCAAAGGACTTCACAGGAAGTCGTTTGTCCGTGCCCTTGCTGAAGAAGCCCATCCAGACCTCCTGCGTCCCCGATGGAGTCCCGCTGGTCACCTTTCCCGTGTAATGGTCCACGATGATGTCTCCCGGCAGCCAATGGCGTGCGCGAAAGCAGCCCTCGCATTTCTTCTGACTTCCGTTCGGCGACTGATTGAGCACAAAATGATCCCCGTGGATCCGGTTCGTGGTCCCTGGCCGCTCAATATGCATGAAGATCTTCCAATTCGTCTTCGGCGTCTTCACGACCTCGTAGTAGAGGGTGAGTGAAAACTCAGCCTTCCGGCGAACCTTCGGCGTCCCCACCTTCACACCCACCAGCACCAGCGACTCCCCGAACACGACCTTCCGAGGCTTCACGCCCTCGAGAGCATCAAACTCGGCGCGCGTCAGGACATGCTTCGCGATTCGATTCTGATTCTCCTCGCCCGGACTCAAATCACTCGCAGCGAGTACAAATCGTGAGGAACGATCATCGAGGACCGCAATATGACGTCCGCCGGTTCGCTTGCGAAACTTGTCATTCAACTCGCTGAAGTTGGCCCCACCCAGAATGAAGAACACGCGTTCATTCGTTGTGCCTGTCGCCCGATGGTCCACCGCACCGGCATCGTCGATGGCGTAACGACTCGACGCGGACTCCGCTCCACCAAATGCCGGACGACCTCGGAAGGAGAGGGTGTCGGAAGTGTTGCTTTCAATGGGAAACGAACGTCCCGACGAATCGATCAGAAGATGCCGGGCCCATTGATTCGTTTCCCAGGATTTGTCGCGATCCACGAGGACCCCGGAAGACACCTCGTCCGCCATTCCCTGCTCCGTACCCCAGTCCCGGGTTCCATCTCCATTCCGGTCATTGTCGGGATTCCATCCAGCGAACACCTGAAGCCGCGATCGTCCATCCGCACCCCGCACGCGCGCCACCCCATCCCGAGTGCGAGCGAGCAGGTCCAGCATGTGCCGCGAGTCCGAAACCTCGGGGACATCCACGGTATAGAAATTCACGGCACCCGCGCCCGATTTGAAATTCCCATGCTTGTAAATCGCCGCCGGGGACCCGGATCCCCCCGAGGATTCATGCCATCTCTCCAGGATGTGCTTCTGACTCACATGCAAGCTCAACTCGGAGGCCATCGGCCCGGTCTGAACGAATGCCATGCCCAGCGCGCAGACCACGAGAATTCCCACCGTAGCGGGTCCTGATTCCATTCGAAGCAAACCCCGAGAGAGAATCCCCCCCAGCGCTCCCATCCGCGGAAACCTCTCCAGAAATCCGTTGATGGCCACCAATGCCAGAAGCGCGACCAGTCCCAACGTCAATCGAGAGGTCATGAAGAGGCGAAACACTGCGTCTTCATCGCCTTCCGGAAACAGGGTGGGAGAAAGGGTGGACCAGTGCATCAGGAGCGGTCCAAGAACCGCGATGCCCCAGGCCGTGGCCAGAACCAGCACGGAAACCAGAACGCCACGCCAGTCCCGCCCCACCGTCAACGCGGACCATCCCACGACCATCAATCCGACGATCGCTGCCCAGGACTCAATCGGAGCCACCCAGAGCGTTCGGCTCATGAGCATCCCGACATATGCCGACAGCAGAACCACTCCGAGGGCAATTCCCTCGATTCCACGAGGCCAGCGTTCGAGGGTTCTCCCCAACAGGGGAACGCCCCGAAGCCGCTCCCGAAACATCACCGCGATCACTCCGCAAATCCCCAGTATCGTCCCTGGATCCCTCCCGCTCACGACAAACGCCGCCAGACCCTGTCCACCGTCTCCCAGCGAATCCCCGCGCATGAACGCCGACACCAGGAGCCCCAAAGCCGCAAGAGCAATCACTCCAACCCGAACCCCGCCGCGACCGGCCCAGTTCAAAAACGCTCCGACACGCGCCGTGAGAGTCCGAACAGCCGGAGGAAGGCCTTCCGACCACTGTCTGCCGAGGGGTGTCGCCACCACCAGGCCCCGCAAGATCACGAGTCCCAGCAACACCAGCAATCCCACGTGCTCTGGACGTTGCATCAGGTCCCGCGTGAACAGGCGTTCCGCCTCCGGCAGACCGGATGCTGTCGTCAAGGAGAAGGCCTCGCGAAAGTGAAGCATCATCCCCGTGACCCAACGCGCAATCAGCGCAATCCACAGCACCAATGCCGCGGAGGCACAGGCCAGCGGCACCCGCATCCATCGAAGAACGAGGAGACCGGCACGAACCAGCCCCCCCAGATGATTCACCACGGCGATCATGGCGAGGGCACCCGCCCCCAGAAACCACGCTCCCGACCGGATGTCTCCCGGAAACACAGCCGCTCCGTCCTTCCGTTCAAAAGGCGGATCGTTCGCGACAAATTCGAACAAGGGCGAGGGAGAGGACTTCAGATCATGGAGGAAGAGAGCAAAGAGAATGAACGCGATCAAAGCCGCGATGGGCGCGCCAGGAAAGACCTCGCGATGACTCCAGTCCACCAACAACAAGGCGACCGCCAAAGCGACTGCGGGTGCGATCGGAAGCACCAGGTGTGAGAAGTCCCGAAGAGTCACCATGTGAAGCACGAAGGGAACGAGTATCCCGAGAAAGAGAAGCATGGTGAACGAATCGGAATCCCATGTCCCTCGAGTCTCCTCCTCGTCTCCGCGTGTGTTGATCCGGACCAGACCCCCGAGCGCAAACGGCAGCAGAACACTCCAGGGAAGAAATCCGAAACCCACCTGACGGATGAAATGCTCAAACGTCCTCAATTCCGGCGCCGGACCCGCGGAGTGAAGTCGCTGCATGAATCGAAAATGATGGAAGACGGTCCACTCATCCGGGACGAAGACCAGCAACACGCCGAGAACCAACAGCAACCCGGACGCGCCCATGGCGGTCCACACGACGCGTCGCATGTCCTGCTGCACAAACGCATAGATCCACACAAAAAGCGTGAGTCCCAGAAGCGCATGCAACCCGTCCGAGAAGAAGAGCAGCGTCCCCGTGAAGACAAAGGCCGCAAGCGACACACCATGCCGCCACCGACCCGACCACCACATCCCGCAAATCCCCAGGGATGCAAAGAGCAGAACGCCGTGGAGGAGCTCCCCGCCGACTACACGGGCGGAGGTGAAAAACAAGGGGGTCGTCACCAGAACAAGACAGGCCAACATCGCCGTACGCGTGTTGAAGAACGTGCGTCCGACTCCCAGGACAAGCGCCAATCCCAGAAGCGCGATCAGGAGACCTGGAAGGCGCTGGGAGAATTCAGAGAATCCCAGCAGGGAACCGCTCACGGCCACCAGCCAGTTCGGCAAGAGCGGAACAGAGCGGACGGTCCCCTCCCGAAGGAACTGGGCTCTCCACCAGACATCCGTTTCAACACCCGCGAGAACCTCCGAGAGGTTTTCCGCGGTTGGAGACGACCGAAGCCATTGAGCCGTGGGTGGAAGGAGCAGACCCTGCTCTTTCTCCCCCGCCCGCAAGGTCGTCTGGAACGCGTCCCACTCGGTCCCCGGAGACCCCGGGAGCAACACCATGCGCATTCCCGCATGGGTCTCGCACATCTGAACAAGATCCGCGATCAGACGGGCTGCACCCGCCTGGTCCCCTGAATCACTCATCCAGAGATGGGCGTCCACCACGATTGCATGAAACAGCGTGTCTTTCAGTGCCTTGCGGCCTTCCTTCAGAACACGAGCGCGGCCCTGGGAATGGCCCCGGAGCAGGGGGGATTCGACGAAGCGGTTTGCGTCCCAGACATCCCCGCGATCTTCGAGGAGCGCATCCACCGCATGGGACACGGGGAGAATCTCTGCCAGTGAATTCCTGGGAAAACTCCCCTGGGGCGCTTCCAGCACGAGAACGCGGGCAGGACCCGAGAGAGTTCGTGCCACGTGGGCGGACTGCATCTCCCAGGGATCCCAGAGACCATTTTCTCCAAGCCCCGGCAGCAGGACCGCAGCACACACCACCGGGAGCAGAAGCCAACCGAGAATGCGAACACGCCAGGTTCCCGAGCTTCCCTCCGATGGCTCCGTCTCCTCTCGCATCTCAGGCCTGGCCTCCAGAAGCGGACTCGAGCAGGACAATTCCCCCCAACGCTCGTGGATCCAGCGGCTCACCCGCGGGAACATCACTCACGACCGCAGCAAAATCCTCCAGACAGCCTTGAACGAATGCATGCACGTGACGGCGCGATCGGGAATCCGCGTCCGAGCCCTCCTCTCCAAGGATGCCCCGGGAGATGCCCTCGACGAATCGCTCTCTGAGCACCCGACGCCCTTCCTGCTCCGTGAGAACCACCTGTGCAAAATGGTCGAGTCCTCCAGAACTGATGGGCTGGAAGACGAGACCATGGCCGGTCGTCTGATTCGCGAGCAAGGTCAGGAGAAGTGCTGAGAAGCGAACCTCCTTCCGGTCCTCTTCCGTCACTCCAGACCATCCGGTCCCTTCGAGTGCCTCCAGACTGAATCCCATCGCAGCTTCGAACCAGGCGAGCACCGCTTCTGCACGGAAGAGCGACTCATCCACCTCGTGGAGTTCCGCTGTCGAGGAGACAAACACGCGCACGGCATGTCCCGTCGCGTCCACCCCCTCGATGCGTCGGGGAGGTTCATCAGCGAGGGACTCCACGAGTTCCATCAACACGGGCTCATGGAGCCGATAGCCCACCGTACCTCCCGAGGCCACCCACACCCGACGCGCTCGCTGCTGCAACGAATGAACCAGTGTATGGCCCACCCGATGCAGATCATTCAGCCAGGTCTTCTCGAGGATGCGAACTCCCAGGTCGACATCTCCTTCCGCCAATCGCTCCAGTCCAAGACTCACATGGGCCACTGCGCGACGATGCGCGCGTTGATGAGCCGTCGGATCTCCGAGATCGGCGTTGGTTGCCACCAGCAGACGATGGGCCAGATATACGAGCCCCTGTACGGTATTGAACTCAAGATCCCGAGTGGTCGAGGCCTCCAGGACCTCCGCCAGGAAATGACCTCTCTCCGCCGTGGAGAGCACCAGACCATGCACCGCGATATCCCGAGGCACGGGAGTTCCCCCCACCTCACTGCTCCCAAGCCCCTCGAGGAGCTGTGTGCGGAACTGGGGCACATCGACCACTGCGAGCGCCTCTGCGGCATGCTCGGGATCGGGAAATCCCAGGTCGGCAAGTCGCCCCGTGCGAAATTTGAAACAGGTTTCCTGCAGCGCGGAAGGAAGCTCCACAGTGGATGCAAGAAGCAGCTTGCGACCGTAGTCTGGAGAGATCGCGTACGCCACGTTCAAGAGCTGCTGGACCAACGAAAAGAGCGCATGATTCCGGGGAATCAGAATGTAGTAGGCAAAGTCAGGACTCGTCAGGATTTCCAACGTGTCCGGAACCTCGTCCAGTTCCAGATCCTTCGAATACACCTCACCGATGTTGCGAAGGATGACGACCAGGTACTCGGGATCGAGGGATTGGACCAGCTTCTGTGCGGTCTCCAGTTCGTTCTTCAGCGCGGCCTCGAACCACCCCTGAAATCGCGTGAGATCCACGCCATCCGACTTCCAGCCATCCAGATCGATCAGACCTGTCCACTGCTCTGCCGTGACATGGGGGAGCAGATCGAGGCAGCTCTCCAAACCAATGTCGTGAATGAAGAAATGAAGCTCATCCGGACGGAAACCGCCAATGAGCTCTGCTGATTTGGGATGCTGAAGAAGCTGGTCGAGCCTCTCCATTCCGGGTGCCGACGACCAGGTATCCGGCAAACCTTCCAGGGTTCGCGACAGCACCACGCGCCGAGCACGCTCATTGGAATCCGCCATCGGAGACCTCCTATCGCGAGTTCCTGAAACAAAAAGAGGGCCCCCCGCGAGCGGAGAGCCCCCATTTCCATTCAATGCATTTAGCCGAGATTGATCTTCCCGACGAGCATGAAGGAGATCACCAGCGCGTAAATCACCAGCGACTCGATCAATGCGAGTCCGAGGATCATCGGGGTGAACACCTTGTCGGAAGCACCCGGATTACGAGCGATTCCTTCCAGAGCAGCGGCCGCCGCCTTGCCCTGACCAAGACCCCCACCAATGCAGGCGAGGCCAATACCAAGACCCGCGCCAAGCGCGAGGTATCCGTACACCGTGTTGACGTTGTCGCCAGCACCACCGGCCTGCGCAAACGCCATCGGAACAACCAGGACGATGTTCAGCGCCGTGAACACCAACGTCATCATCGTCTTCTTCAACCCGGACATGAGACTTCCTCCTTCATGGAACCAGTATGGCTCGACTCCATCCCCTCCGGCCGCCGTGGACGGGGAGAAAGAGACATTTCATCAACTCTCTAGTGGTGCGACAAATCCTCCACAGCCATGGAGAAATACACCACCGTCAACAAACAGAACACGAGGGCCTGAACAATGCATACAAGCATGCCCAGAGCCATCACGGGGAGCGGAACCAACAAGCCGAAGCCCAGGAAGATCCCCAGAACCTTGTGATCACCCACCATGTTCCCCATCAATCGCAACGCGAGTGACATGGGGCGCACGAGGTGGCTGATGATTTCGATGGGAAGCATCAAGGGCGCCAGCCACCACAGGGGCCCCATGAAATGCTTGAAATACGTCATTCCGTTGTACTTCACGCCGTAATAATGCGTGAGAAGGAACACCGTCAGTCCAAGCCCCAGTGTCGTATTCAGATTTCCGGTCGCCGACTCGAATCCGGGAACCAGTCCCATCAGGTTGGAGACGAGAATCACCACCATGAGGGAGCCCACCACCGGGAACGTGTCCACGGCTTTTTCGCGGCCCATCATCTTGCACATCAGCGAAAACACGCCACCTGCCGTGAGTTCAAAGAACACCGTCGGTGAGAGATGACCTTCCGGCGCGATCGCCCGGTCCGTGTCCCGCAACCGGCGGGACGCCATCACTCCAAGCGCCAGCACCAGAAGGCAGCTGAGCACCAGAAGGAACATGTGGGCCACACGCTCCGGCGCGGCGGCATCGGTGATCCATGTTCGTCCAAGCATCCCCTGAACATTTTGAGCCAGTCCACTCGGGAGCATCAAGTCGAGGGAAGGTGCGTGATCCGTCAGCGCAACGCCTCCCTCACCTGCAGGGGCTCCAGACGCGAGCGCCGAGCCACCCAGTCCCAGAAGTACGAGAACGCTGACACCGAAGATCATTCGTCGACTGTCGAACATGTTGCTCATCCCTCCAGTTCGATGGGGGCTGGACCGCCCATCGCCTGTA
Source organism: Myxococcota bacterium (assembly GCA_963694245.1). GTDB lineage: Bacteria > Myxococcota_A > UBA9042 > JABWCM01 > JABWCM01 > CAVOCR01. The sequence goes on along the minus strand of CAVOCR010000006.1, from coordinate 1,981 downwards.
TCGCTCCCGCCATGATGGCGAGGTACATCACTGTCAGTCCCGCGAGAAGCGGAACAATCTCAGCTTTCACGATCACCACGAGCACGAAGCACGTGAGCACGAGAAACACCATCTTTCCACCCAGCAAGGCGGGCATCATGGATTCATTCTTTCCCGCGAGGAGCCGGCGAGTCGCCCAGGAGACCAGACGGAAATTCAGAATTCCCGTCGCAAGACCCATTCCCAGGCTGGCGAGCGCAAACGTCCATCCCCACATCAGGACTCCGGCCCCAAAAAAGGCCCCCGAAAGCCCGAGATTGATCCGCTCGGTGCGTCCCAGAAATCGGTGGGTGGTCAACGTGCTCAACATCCCTCGTCTCTCTCCATTTCCTTCTGCGCTCGAATCGCGACCCGGACGATGGCCTTCACTGCCGCCCCGAATCCAGCGAAGAGTCCCAGCACCATGCCCCAGGGCGCAACGCTGAAATACTCATCAATCCACTCACCGAGGAAGTAACCCACGCCCACTGCGAGTCCCATCTCCAGCCCGACCGAACCATAAAGTCCCGCCGTGACAAGCATCGATGGTTTTCTCTTCTCCTCTTCCGTGTCTCCGCGCATCGCGATCCCCCCGGAAGAGCCGAATTCCTCTGCAATTTCAGTCGCTTACGGCCCAAAGAGGCCGGGGCGAACCCATGAGTTAACACACGCTGTGGCATCCGTCAATCGGCCACCCCACCGCTCAGGAGCCCGCCATCTCCTGAAATACGGCTGTGGCCGCTGCGATCGTATGCTCGATCGCTTCGAGATCATGGGCCGTCGACAGAAAACAGGCCTCGTACTGACTCGGAGGTAGATTCACACCCCGTGAACGCATTCCATGGAAGTACTGATTGAAGCGCTCCATGTCGCAGGCAGCGGTTCCATCCATGTCCTGAATGGGACCCTCGGTGAAGAACACCGTGAACATCGAACCCACGCGATGAATCACGAGGGGAATGCCCGCCTCTTCCGCAGCTGTCGCAAGACCCTCGCAAAGAGCGCCGCTCATTTCCTCCAGAGCCTCATAGGCCGTCTCATCCGAGAGGAGCTGGAGCGTCGCGATTCCCGCCGCCACGGAGAGCGGATTTCCGGACAATGTTCCCGCTTGATACACGGGGCCCAGAGGTGCAATGCACTCCATCACGTCCCGACGGCCACCATACGCCCCGACCGGCATGCCCCCGCCAATGATCTTGCCGAGGCACGTCAGATCCGGAGTGATGTTGAAGAGGCGCTGGGCAGAACCCCAGCCCAGGCGAAATCCCGTCATCACCTCATCAAAAATCAGCAGGGTCCCCGCCTCGTCGCAGAGGGAACGGAGTCCTTCGAGAAAACCCACGGCGGGGGGAATGCAGCCCATGTTTCCCGCGACCGGTTCGAGAATGATCGCCGCAAATCCACCGGGATTCGCTGCAAACGCCTCCGCAACCGCATTCAAATCATTGAAGGGCACCGACACCGTGTGCTTCGCAAAATCCGCGGGCACCCCGCCACTATCCGGGATGCCAAAAGTCGCCGCCCCCGAACCGCTCTTCACCAGAAGATGATCTGCATGCCCGTGATAACACCCGGTGAACTTCAGAATCGTATCCCGACCCGTGAAACCCCGTGCGACCCGAATCGCACTCATCGTCGCTTCCGTTCCACTGTTGACGAGGCGAATGAGATCCATGGAGGGGACTGCGGAGAGAATCAGCTCCGCCAGTTCCGTCTCTCCGGCGGTGGGCGCCCCAAAACTCAAGCCGCGCTCCGCGGCGGACTGAACCGACTTCACCACGCTGGGCTCTCCATGTCCCACGATCATCGGCCCGTAGCTGAGAATGTAGTCCACGTAGCGATTGCCATCGGAATCGACAATCCACGCCCCCTCCCCGCGCTCGGCGAAGAAAGGGGTGCCCCCGACAGATCGGAGAGCCCGGACCGGGCTGTTCACTCCTCCGGGAATGACCCGGGAGGCGCG
>CAVOCR010000005.1:0-13129 GCA_963694245.1 Myxococcota bacterium | reverse complement strand
CGATCACGGCATCTTTTGGAGGCATGCCCCCATCGCGGAATTCGTTTGCTGCGTCGATGAGGACCAGTGAGTCGTTCACAACCACTCCGGAGAGGGCCACCACTCCCATCAAGCTGATGATGCTCATGTCGAATCCCATGATCAGATGACCCGCGAGAGCGCCGACGATTCCAAAGGGGATGGCGGCCATGACGACGAAGGGAAGCACATAGCTTCCGAAGGGAATCGCCAGCAGCCCGTACACCAGCAAGAGCGCGAAGATGTACCCCAGCCCGAGGCTCTTCAGGGTGTCGGACTGTTCTCTGTTGGCACCCTCAAAGGCATAGGAGAGTCCGGCGTGTCGCTGCAGAATGCCGGGCATTACGCTCTTCTGCATCTCTGAGAGGACCCGGGGACCGTTGGCGACGCCTTTTTCGACGTCGGCCGTGACGTTGACCACCCTCCGTCCATCGGTTCGGGAAATGGTCGTATAGGCTCTGCCATGTTCGATGGTGGCGGCAACACCGATGGGCATTTCACCGCCGGAAGGCGTGCGGATGATGAGAGTGTCGACGTCATGTTCACTGCTCCGCTCGTCTCGAGCAGAGCGAACAAACACCCGAATCTCGTCCCTTCCCCGTTGTTGTCGAAGGGCTTCGGAGCCATGGAAGGCGGCTCGAAGCTGGCGACCGAGACTCTGTGCTGTCACACCGGCCGCTCGCCCTGCTTCGGTGAGGCGGAAGTTTCGCTGATGTTTACCGGGAGAGAACCCATCGTCGATGTCGCGTACACCCTCAAATCCTCGCAACTCCCGAGCGATGTCCGCGGCCGCGATCTCCAGGGTCTCCAGGCTGGGATGACTCAATTCGATGTCGATGGGGAGGCCTGCCCCCCGTGCGACGTCGTAATGAAAGGTGAGGGCTTCCACTCCGGGGACATTCCCGAGCTCATTGCGCCATTTGTCGACGAATTCAGCCACGGTGACCTTCCGTTCTCCCGCTCCGACGAAGCGCATCTCGATGGTCCCGATGTGTCCCCCGAGGTAGCTCGGCGCTCGGGCGCCCGGCCCCCCTCCGCCGCGTTCAAAACCGATGCGTGCGAAGATGCCCTTGTGGATGTTCTCTTCGTCAAGATTGCCGAGGACCGTTTCCGCGGCGTCGATGACCTGGCGTTGAACCCCTTCGGTGGAGTCCATGGAGACCCCGAAGGGCATCTCGATTCGGGCGGTCACCCGATCCAGCTCGATCTTGGGCATGAAGGTGAAATCGACGCGTCCGCTCACCCAGTAGCTGATGGCGACGATGAAGATCCCCGTGCAGACCGCGAGGGTCATCCCGGCTCGGTGAACACAACGGGTGACCGCAGGAATGTAGAAATTCGCGATGAATGTCTCGAGTCCGCGACTCACACGTTGCTGAATGCGCACGAGAGGAGAAAGCCAGCGGGAGGGTTCCCTGTGCTTGAGATGAGCCAGGTGTGCAGGGAGCACGAACAGGGACTCGATGAGGGATATCAGAAGCACACTGATGACGATCGAGGGGATGACGCGGAAGAGCTTTCCGCTGGTCCCCGGAACGAAAAACATCGGCATGAAGGTGGCGATGGTGGTCAGGATGGCGAATGTCACCGGTCGGGCCACACCGAGAACTCCGTCAATGGCCGCCTGGATCGGTGGCACTCCCCGATTTCGGAGTTCGAAGATGTTTTCGCCGACGACAATGGCGTCGTCCACGACCATTCCCAGGGTCACGATGAAGGCAAAAAGCGAGATCATGTTGATGGAGACTCCGAGAGCCGGCATCAAGAACAGGGATCCCAGAAAGGAGATGGGGATCCCCATGGTCACCCAGAAAGCCAGTCGAAGTTCCAGGAAGAGCCCGAGGATCAGGAGCACGAGCACGAGTCCCAGCGCGGCGTTCCGCACCAGGAGATCGATGCGCTGACGATAGATTTTGGACTGGTCCTTCCAGACGGTGAGTGCAACTCCCTCTGGAAGCGATTGGGCAGCGAGCTCGGTATACGCCCGGCTCGCGTTGGCGACGGTGATGGGAGTCTGCTCTCCGACGCGGAACACCTGGACCGCGACGCATGGCACGCCGTTGAAGGTGTTGAGCGTATCCTGCTCCTGGAACCCGTCTTCAATGGTCGCGATGTCTCTGAGCTGCAGTCGTGTTCCGTCACTTTGGCTGATGATTTCCAGCGTTTCGAATTCGCGGGTGAGGTTTCGGCGTTCCGTGGTCCTCAGCAGAATTTCTCCGCCGTCGGTCTTCACTCCTCCACCGGGAAGCTCCACTGCACTTTCACGGATCTGTTGGGCCACGCTTTGGAGCGTGAGGCCATGGGCGCGGAGAGTGGCGCGCCGGATCTCGATGGAGATTTCTCGAGGGCGTGTTCCACTGAGTTCCACTTCGGTGATCTCGGGATCGATCGCCAGATCCTCCCGAATCTGTTCGGCGATCCTGTGCAGAACCGCCTCGTCTTGATCTCCGTGCACCAGGATGGTGAGGACCTCCTGGCGGTTGACGGCGAGCTGGACGGTCGGTTTCTCCGCATTTTCCGGGAAGGTGAGGATGCGGTCGATGGCCTTTTGAATGTCGGCTGTCGCTCGCTCGGAGTCGGTCCCGAGGAGGAGCTCCGCTCGGACCGTTCCGCCGCCTTCCAGGGCTGATGAGCGGATGCGTTTGACTCCATCGACGCCCTCCACGGCTTCTTCAATCGCCAGCAGGATTCCCTGTTCGACCTCGGAAGGACTTGCGCCGGGATAGGGCGCCACGATCGCGACGAGATCGAGGTCAAACTCCGGGAAGACCTCCTGCTTGACCTGGAGGCCCACCAGGAGCCCTCCGAGGAGAAGGAAGGTCATCAGCAGATTGGCAGCGACCGGATTTCGCGTCATCCATGCGATGGCACCCGCTTTGTTGAATCGGGAGGTCATGGGCTGCTCTCCCGATCCACGATGGAGGCGCCTGGTGACGCATCCACCTGGAGTGTCATTCCACGGATGGGCGCGGAGAGATCACTGATGATGATGCGTTTCCCGTTCTGGATTCCGTGCACATGCACCTGATCCCTGTCCCGCCATACGACGTTCACATCGAGGATCGCCAGGGTGTCGTCGTCCTCGGCCAGCCAGACCTGGGAGTTGTTGCGGAGAGCCAGCCGGGGAAGAGAGGTCACCTGGTTCAGCGGGGTCGCGACCACCGAGGCCTCCACATACGCTCCGAGTCGGAGCGCCGCGAGTTCCGATTGCAATCCGAGCGGATCTGAAATGGCGACCATGATACGCGCCATTCTTCCCCTGGGGTCCAGGTCTCCCAGAACGCGGACAACCCTTCCATCCCGGAGGATTGCGTCGCCTCCAGTGGATTGCTTCAATCGTACACTGGAGCCGCCTTCGTCGCTCGCGGTCAGGTGTTGGACTTGATCCACGGGGATGGCAATTTGAGCCCAGAACATGTCGGTTCCGACCAGCACGGCGGCTCGGGATGCGGGAGTGATGACCTGGCCCTTCTCAATCTCCTCCGACTGAATGATGGCATTGAATGGGGCCGTGAGTTCCGTACGTTCGAGGGCCATCCGAGCCCGTTCGAGTCCGCTTCTGGCTGCCTTCATTGTCGCTTTTGCGCTCGCGAGATGGGGTTTTCTGAGCGCGAGGTCTCGCCCCTTTCCGGTCGCCGCGCTGGCGTCGTCGAGGAGTTCCCATTCCCGTTCAGCCACGTGTTTCCGTCCTTCTTCCAGTTTCCATTGGAACCGTGCCTGCGCAAGTGTTGCCTCTGCCTGGACAACGGCCGCTTCGTAGTCGCGAGGATCGACGATGGCGAGGACATCTCCCTCGGAAACGAGACCGCCGGGTACGAGCTGAGGAGAGGCGGTGATGATCTTGCCGCTGACTTCTGCCTGGAGAGCCACTTGTTTCGCGGGGATGACGGTCCCCATGCCTTCAATGGTTCTTGGGATCGTATGCGTCTTTGAAATCTCCACGGTGACGAGCGGAGCGACTGCGAAGGTCGGTGTTCGTGGCGCCGATGGACGCGTGTTCAGGAGCGCGAACCCGATGATCCCGAACACGAGGAAAACAAACAGGGGAGCGATGAAGCGTAGAATTCGACCGATCATGAGCCATGTACCTCTTTGGCGGATTCAGATGGGGCGGGGACTGGAATCGAGGGGCTCCATTGTCCCCCCAGAGCGCGACATAGCCGCACTTGATGAAGCAGCGCGTCTTTTTGTGCTCGCAGGTGATTCTCTTCCACCCGATGCAGTGCCTGGAGCGCTGTCAGCACGGGAAGATAGTCGCCGAGGCCGTTGATATAGCGCGTGCGGGACTCTGCGAGCGTTGCTTGAGCCAGCGCTCGCTGCGTATCGAGCGCCTTCAGGTGCTGGGCCTGCCGGTAGGAGAGGGCCAGTGCGTCTTCGACTTCTCGGAGCGCGTTGAGCACGGCTTCCCCGTACCGATGCAGGAGCTCTTCCATGACAGCGCGGGAGCGATCGACTTCGGCAGCTCGTCGGCCGCCATCCCAGATGGGCGCGAGGATGGAGGAGGCGAGATTGAAGACCCACCCCCCAAAGATTTCCGAGATTTCCGTGCTCTCGAACCCGGTGCTCCCCGAGAGGCGAATGGAGGGGAATTGTTGGGCGATGGCTGCCGCGATCCGGTGATCCGCTGCGCGTACGCGATGATGCAGTGCGCGTAGATCCGGGCGTTGTTGAAGGCGATCTGATGGGACTCCCAGTGCAGGGAGGGGGGGAAGTGCGGGGAGGCCGGACTGGACCGGGCCGATGGCGACGCCAGGAGTCTGGCCCGTCAAGACGGCCATCTGGTGTCGAAGGACGGTGATTTGTCCTTCAATCAGCGGCTGTCTGGAGTCCTGACCTGCCACTTGAAGTCGTTGCTGATAGACGTCGACAGCGGAAGCGAGTCCCTGGGAGAAGCGCAGTTCCACGAGCTTCAGGAAGGACTCGTTCACGGCGCGCTGACGTTGGAGGAGCGCGAGCTGCAGCTTCTGTTCGCGTAGGGTGAACCACGATTCTGCGATGCGAGCGGAGAGCGTCATGGCCTGGGTTGCGATGTCCTCCGCAGTTGCCTTGAATTCGAGTTCGGAGGCATCGTGAAGAGAGCCAATTCGTCCCCAGAGATCGATTTCATAGGTCGCACCGAGGGAGAGGCCGAAGCTTTCCCTCGTCTGGGCATCCGTGACGCTCGAAGGCAGTCCGGGCGGCAGACTGTTGCCGAAGTTGATCCGCGATTGACTGGCTCTTCCGGAGGCGTCGATTTGAGGCCACCAGCTGGATCCTGCTGCACTGAGAGCCGCATCGGCTTGTTTGAGCCGTGCCCATGTGGCGCGGAGTCCCCGGTTCTCTTCGAGTCCCCGCTCGATCAGGGTGTGGAGTTCTGGATCCGCATAGGCCATCCACCAGGGGGTCTTGCTGGCTTTCAACGCATTGCTTGTCCCATGGGTCTCGGGGAGCGTGATTCCGGAGTCGAGGGTGTCCGACACCTGGTGAATTCGACAGCCCATGGGTGCAGCAATGAGGAGGAGGACAGCGATCCATCGTTTCATGAGGATCCTCCTTGAAGTGAGATGCCGTCGAGAAGAATTTGAACGACCTCTTCCGCGTATTGAGCGTCATCGAGGCGATCGTGACCGGGGATTTGCATCCATGAGAAGGACGCCAGATTCATGGCTGCGCCCATCACCATCCGCGCCACGGGCTCGGGGTCCCGGAGTCGAATGCGGTGCGCGTCTCGTTCGGAGGCGAGGTAGCGACTGATGGCGTGGAGGCCTCGGAGAGGGGGGGATTCGGGGTTGTCCATGAACTCTTTCATGGGGTCGAAGGCGTGGATCTGCCGAAGCATCATGGCCCGGGGAATCATCACCTTGTAGAAACGCACCAGTTTCCGGATCAGTGTGTTCAGCACGATCGGGACGGGCTCCACCCCAACGCGGGAGTCCAGGAATTCGTCGAGGTCGATGGGTTCGAATTGGAGCGCCTCTTTCAGGAGCGCTTCTTTGGTCGGAAAGCGTTTGAAAATGGTCGCTTCCGAAATATTGAGCTTCTGCGCGATTTCGCTCGTGGGAACCGTGGGTCCGTGCGCGAGAAACAGGGTCTCTGCAGCCTCGAGAATCTGTTCGTTGGTGATGGTGCGAGGTCTTCCCATAAGTAAGTGCTTACTTACTAACTTGAGGTGCTCGACGTCAAGACCCCAGTGCATCCACGAAAATTTTGGGTCGGTCCCTTCCCGCGGGTAGGGTGTTCACGGACACAGAGAGAGCGGGGGGCATCGCGTGAACAGGGTCTTGTTGGTGATCGGGAGTGCGGCGTTTTTCTTCGTCTTTGGCGTGGGTCAGGCCGGGGCCGACTGTCCGGAGTCCCGTGCAGGCACGGGAGAGCTTCCGGGAGTGGTGGAGGAGGATCGAAAGGGCGTGACGTGGAGTGATGATTCGATCCTCCTCGATGCCGCCCAGATTCGCGCAACCAATGCCGCGTGGAAGTTGAAGCCCACCGCGGAAGTTCGTCAGGACCTCACTCGCGCAGTGCTCGTGGAATCCGCGATGCGGCTTCTGGGCCGGGAATGCGGGGGTGACGCCCCATGCTCTGCGGTTCTTCCAGAGCTGCTGGGCTCTCTTGGTCTCGCGATTCCGAGCGGGGACACCTCTGATCTGGGGACTTTTTCCATCGACATGGACTCGATCTCCGAGGTCGCGGAGCGCCGTCGCATCGTGGAGTCGGCGCACGCACGCGGTCTGGTGTTGATTCGAACACCTGGGGGCGACGGTCTCTACCTCGGAGGCGCACGTGGAGGGCGTGTGCTCCTTCCGTTGGTGGATTGGAGCGAAGCCTGTCCGGAGGCAGGTCGAACCCGTGTGGTGGAAGGACGCGTGGTCATTGCTCCGTTGGAAGGCGTGGAAGACGAGTCAGGCGTGGGATTCCTGGGACGCGCGAATCGCATTTTCGTGTTCGGGGAGTCTCCAGGACCCGCGCTTTCGGGGATCGTCTCCCTGCGCCCTGCGGCGATGCCGCCGGTGGTCGGGAGCCGGGATTGCGATGACAGCATGGAGTTTGCCTTCTACACCTCTCCGGAGAAGGCGGCTTCCAAAAGTGACGTTCGGGTCATCGCGACGCTCGAGAAGGATCCCGGGCCCGTGGTGCTTGTCGTGCGGGATCGCTCGGGGAAGCTCGTGGAGACCGTCCAACGCACGCTCGGTGGCCCGCCCTTCACTCGGGTGGCGACGCTGCAGAATGCTCCAGGAGGACGGTATACGGCGGTGCTTGGAGATGGGGAGCGGGTGCTCTCCTGTACGCGTTTCACCGTGCATCGTCGGGTGAAGGCGAAGCCCCAGCGCAAGAGCGCGGAAGTGTGGCCGGTGACCCGTCAGTGGTCGCGTGGAACGGAGAATCTGTTTTCGGCGTTTGTAGAAGGCCTCTTCGACTATCCGATCACGGAGGATTTGACCTGGCCCCGTCTTCAGGAGCTCCTCAACCAGTCCGACAAGAATCTCCTCCACAATCATCTGGGACTGCGTGAAGACGATGTGCTGAAGCTGGAGCCCGATTGTGCGGATCTTCCCCATGTGCTGCGGGCGTATTTCGCGTGGAAGATGGGTCTTCCCTTTGCCCATCGGAAATGCGGCGCTGGATGGAAGGGCAATCCTCCGAAATGCGGCATGGAGCTCGTCGGAAACACCACGGAGGTTGAAGGAAAGACCCGGATTGAGGCGTTTCGGGAATTCGTGTTTCGCGTGATGAATGGAGTGCATTCGGGGGGAACGCGAACGGCACCGGATGCCGAGGCGAGTGATTTCTATCCTGTCGCGCTGACCCGATCGGCGTTGCGTCCGGGTACGATGTTTGCGGATCCTCATGGGCACGTGCTGCTGATTGCCCGCTGGCTTCCGCAGGAAATGGAACGGTACGGAATCCTCGTGGGTTCGGACGCCCAGCCCGATGGGACCGTCGGGCGGCGACGATTCTGGCGGGGCTCGTTTCTCTTCACGTCGAGCACGGAAGACGTGGGGGCGGGTTTCAAGGCCTACCGGCCCATTCGGTGGAAACGCTCGGACAACACGCTTCGAGCCTACGACAATTCGGAGTTGGCGAGCACGCGCAAGTTCAGGCGGATCAGCGGGGACCAGCACAAGGGGTCGACCTCGGATTTCTACGAAGCGATCGAGGGATTGATCAATCCGCGGCCCCTGGATCCCGTTGCGATGCAGGTCTCCCTGGTCGACTCCCTGGAGGAGTCGGTGTCCCGTCGCCTCAATTCGGTGAACAACGCCGAGGTGTTCATGGCGGATCAGGGATATGCCTCGGTCGAGATGCCCACGGGCGCATCGATTTTCCAGACGGTGGGTCCCTGGGAGGATTTCTCGACCCCCTCTCGGGACATGCGCCTGTTGATATCCCTGGATACGGTCCTGGGATTTCCGGACCTTGTTCGCCGTCACCCGGAAAGATTTGGGGCGAATGCGGAGTCGGGAGATGTTCTGGCCGATGCAGTGGATGCGGCACTGAAAAAAGAGATGAAGTCCCGCATCATCACCTACATGCGTTCGAATGGAGAGGCTCAGCGTCTCACGCTTCGGGTGGTTGCCTCCCGGGCCAGGGCGTTGGAGATGGCCTACAATCCGAATGATTGTGTGGAAATTCGCTGGGGGGCTCCGCCGGACTCTGCGGAGTATCAGACCTGCAAGCGATTCGCCTCGGAAGAGCAGCGCGATCGGATGGCGTCCTATCGGGAGTGGTTTGTGACCCGGAGTCGTCCGCCGCGGGGCGCGAGCGGGCCCTGAAACCGTGGGGATGTTCTCCGTTGCGTTTGACCTTCCGCTGGAATAGCCTCCGCGGCATGAACGCTTTGAATGCCTTTGAGATGTCGGACCTCAAGCGGATCTACAGGGTCCTGCATACGCAGTTGACGCGGGACCTCGACCTGCTTGATTCCGAGTTCCTCTCACAGCTCCAGACTCATTTGCAGCAGGCGGCGACCGCGGATGGCGTGGATGTCGGGATGCATGCGGACTGGGATCGGTGGTTGAAGGATGAGGAACCGACTGCGCGATTGAGTCTTGTGAAGGAGAACTGAGCCTCGGGAGGCTGCCATGAACTGGGATGCGCTGGCTGCGACCGTGTTGGATGGAGGGAGAATTTCCCGGGACGATGCTTTGGGGATGCTGCATTGTTCCGATGAGGAACTCGAGGCGCTTCTCGGCGCGGCGGAGACCCTTCGAACTCATCATTTTGGTCGGGAAGTGCATCTGCATGTCCTTCACAACGCACGCCGGGACCAATGCCCTGAGGATTGCTCATTCTGTAGCCAGTCTTCACGCTACGATACGGGAATTGGCGCGTATCCACTCGAGGATGTCGACACGCTCGTGGAGGCAGCCCATGCCGCTCGGGCGAAAGGAGCGGTTCGCTATTGCATGGTCACGGCCACCCGCGGACCTTCCAATTCCGATCTCGACGTGATCTGTGAAGCGGTTCGCCGCATCAAGGACGAGCTGCCAGGCCTTGAAATCTGCACCTCCCTTGGATTGCTCAACGAGTCCCGTGCAGGTCGTCTGGCCGAGGCGGGAGTGGATCGCTACAACCACAATCTCGAGACGAGTGAACGCAATTTCCCCAATGTGACGACGACCCATGATTATTCGGATCGTGTGAACACCGTGCAGGTCGCTCACGCTGCGGGAATGGAGTCTTGTTGTGGGGGCATCGTGGGATTGGGTGAGAGTCTCGAGGATCGCGTCGATCTCGCGTTTGCGCTCGCGGATCTCCAGGTGGCTTCCGTTCCCTTGAACTTTCTGGACCCGCGTGAAGGGACTCCGATGGCGCACCTTGTGAAGCCGAGTCCGGAAGACTGTCTTCGAACGCTCGCGATGTTTCGATTCGTGCACCCTTCTGTGGATCTGCGTGTGGCCGGCGGACGGGAAACCTGTCTGGGAGATCTTCAATCCATGGCCTTGCGTGCCGCCAATTCCATGTTCTCGGAGGGCTATCTGACCACCCCAGGGCAGGGAGTTTCCGATGATTTTCGAATGCTCAACGAAGCCGGCTATGAAGTCGTGGAGATGATCAACCGATGAGCCCCACCCGGCGTGAGCTGGAGGCATGGGATGATGCGCACGTCTGGCACCCCTTCACGCCTCATTCAGTCTATCGAGAAGAGGATCCCCTGCTCGTGGTTCGCGGCGAAGGCAACCACCTGATCGATCCTGAGGGCAATCGGTATCTCGATGCAGTCTCCTCCCTCTGGTGCAATCTCTTCGGTCATCGTCATCCCACGCTCAATGCGGCGATAGCGGCTCAATTGGATGAAATCGCGCATGCCACGTTTCTGGGGAACGCGACGGCGCCCGCGATCACGCTCGCCCGGAGGTTGGTGGAAGTCACCCCGGATCCCCTGACCCGCGTGTTCTATTCGGATAGCGGCTCGACTGCGGTCGAGGTCGCTCTGAAGATCGCTCTTCAATATTGGCAGCAATGCGAAGGGGGTGCGCGGCGAAAGCGTTTCCTGACGATGGCGAATGCGTATCATGGCGATACCGTGGGCGCCGTGTCGCTCGGAGGGATGGATCTCTTCCATGCCCGCTATGCTCCGCTTCTTTTTGATACCCTGAAAGCCCCGTGCCCCGATACCTATCGTCGCCCCGAAGGGGAGACGGAAGAGGCGTTTCACGCCCGGTGCATTGCAGAGACGACCGCGCTGATTCGGACGCATGGAGACGAGCTGGCCGGGGTCTTCCTCGAGCCCTGTGTCCAGGGTGCAGCCGGGATGATCACACAACCTCCCGGGTTTCTCCGAGCTGTCGCAGCGGCTGCGAAAGAGGCGGGGACCCTTCTGATTCTGGATGAGGTGGCCACCGGGTTTGGACGCTCTGGGGAGACGTTGTTTGCCTGTCAGCAGCAGGGCGTGGATCCGGATATCCTCTGCATGGCAAAGGGGTTGACTGGGGGGTATCTACCTCTCGCGGCGACCCTCGCGACGGAGCCCATTTTCGAGGCGTTTCTGGGACCTCCGGTGGAAGGGCGTACGTTCTTCCATGGACACACATATACGGGGAATCCGCTCGCTTCCGCGGCGGCGCTCGCCACTCTCGACATCTTTGAAGAGGAACGCATTCTTGAGAAGCTTCCGGCAGTGACGGAGCACTTCGCGGAGAGGGTCGAAAGCCTTCGAGACTGCCCAGGCGTGGGAGATGTTCGTCGATGGGGGCTGATGGCGGGGATTGAAATCGTCGCAGACAAGGCCTCTCGGCGCTCGTATCCGGCAGAGGAACGACGGGCCCAGCGCGTCTGTCGTGTGGCGCGGGATCACGGTGTGTTTCTCCGACCTCTTGGGGACACGTTGGTTCTGGTGCCGCCTTTGAGCATCCAGCCGGAGGAGATCGAGTGCATTCGTGCGGCGTTGGCTGCTGCTCTCCAGCAGGTGTGCGGAGATTCCTCATGACCTCGCATCGCTTTGTCGTGATGGGAACGGATACGGGCGTGGGGAAGACCCATGTGGGGGAGGGACTCTCGGCAGCCTGGAGAGCCCAGGGTCATGACGTCGTCGCGCTCAAGCCCATTGAAAGCGGAATCGCGACCGTGAGCTGGGAACAGGAGGATGGCGTTCGCCTCGCACGGGCGACCGGTCAGGCGTCCCCGGAGTGTGCTCTTCAGCGGCTACAGGCTCCCATTGCGCCCCCGGCGGCTGCCGAGAAAGAGGGGAAAACGCTCTCGTTCGCGGGAATGCTGGATTCGCTCCGGAAAGCGGAGGGGGATGCGGAGGTCACGCTCATCGAGGGAGCAGGGGGCGTGTTGTCTCCCCTGACCTGGGAACACACGGCCCTGGACCTTGCGCAGGAAATGGACGCGTCCGTGATCCTCGTGGCGTCGGATGCGCTTGGCTCCATGAATCAGGTGCGGACCGCGCTTCGTGTTCTCTGGGGCGCTGATCTGGAGGTGGTGGCCGTGATTCTTTCAGCGAGTACCGCTGCACAGGATCCGTCTCTCTCCAATCAGGACGGGTTGAGCCGTGTTCCGGAGGCCATCCACGCTCATCTGCTCCCGAGGACTGCGAACGTGGAGGAGACGGCCGACCATTTGAGCGCTCTCGCGCGGGAGCTCGTGGCGTGAACTGGATTCATGAAGCGCTCTTGAACCTGCAGCGGGTCGATCGTCTTCGGGACCTGCGAACGCTGGTGCCGCTGGATGCGCGTCGAGCGCTTCTGGACGGTCGGGAAGTGCGTCTCTTCTGTGGGAACGACTACCTGGGCCTCTCTCAGCATCCGGACGTGCGAGAGGCCATGTCCCAGGCAGCGAAGATGCATGGCATGGGTCCCAGGGGTTCGGCCCTGATTTGCGGCCATACGGAGGAACATCGGGGACTCGAGACAGATCTCGCGGAGTTGAAGGGATCGGAGGCGGCGTTGGTGTTTCCAACGGGTTACGCCGTCAATCTCGGAGTTCTGGCGGCCCTCGGGGGACCGGAGACGGCGTTCTTCTCCGACGCGCTCAATCACGCCTCCATCATCGATGGATGTCGGCTCGCGCATGGCTCGGTCTCCGTGTACCGGCATCGGGACATGGCGGATCTGGAGCGTCTGTTGAGCGAAAGCAGCGCCAGCCGAAAGGTCATCGTGACGGATACGATCTTCAGCATGGAGGGTAGCTGGGCTCCTCTCGCGGAGCTCGTGGAGTTGAAAAACCGGCTGGGCGCGATCCTCGTCATCGACGAGGCGCATGCGACCCTGGTACATGGTCCAGGCGGCGGCGGTGTCGCCGACGCTCTTGGATTGGCGGGTGATATCGAATTTCAGGTCGGGACCTTGAGCAAGGCCGTGGGCGCTCAAGGAGGGTATGTGGCGACCTCGGCTCCAGCGCGGAAATGGCTTTTGAACACGGCGCGCAGCTATGTGTTCTCCACCGCCCTGCCCCTCCCGGTGGTGGTGGCGGCGCGGGCCGCTCTCTCCGTGGCGCGTCGAGACCCCTCGCTCCGGGAGACGTTGCGAGCACGCATTGCACAGCTTTCGGAAGACCTGGGGACCCCCTTGACCTCTCCGATTGCCTCCATCGTGCTGGGCGCAGAGGAGCGTGCGCTCGAGGCCAGTGCCCAGCTGCTGGAGGAGGGGTTGCTGGTCCCCGCGATTCGTCCGCCCACGGTTCCCGTCGG
>CAVOCR010000004.1:0-13703 GCA_963694245.1 Myxococcota bacterium | reverse complement strand
CGGCCGCGGCGCCATCATGAAATACGTGATAGCCCGCGCCGAAGCTCTGCCCGACGACGTCGAGCCCTTCGGAGCCTCCGGCCACTGCGATGACTGCATCCATTCCGACCAGGAGTACCGACTCGGTCTCCTGGGATGCATTTCCGTGGACTCGGAGAGCACCCGCCTCATCCACATGTGCCAGATACGAGCCCATCGCGGCGCACCCGAGCCACGGGGAATCGCCCACGCCCTCCACCGCCTGGCTCATCCAGGCCCCACCCGACGAAGTGAGCATCGCCCATTCCGCGTCACCGGTTCCGGATGTGAGGACATGCCGCGTTCCGCCCGTGACACAGGCGCTTTCAAGACTGCCCGGCGTGAGCATCTCGGGTGCCCCCCACACGCCCCCGGAAAATACGGAGTGCTGAACGCTCCCGCCCGCCTCAAACACGGAACTGACCTCCAGTTCGGTGATCAGCAACACGGCTCCCATGACCGCTCCGGGCCCCGGGTGGTCCGTCATGACGCCGCTCTCATCGACCCGCCAGAGCGTGCCGCCATCCCCATCGAGAATCCAGGCGGTTCCCGCGGTATCGACCGCGACACTCACCGAGGCGCCTCCCGATCCCAGGACGTTCTCCTCGCCATCCGCGACTCCCGCGACCAGGCGTTGATGCGTGATGATTCCTCCCGCGATCCAGGCGGCATGATTCGACGAACCGCTTCCCGCGAGGGCCGCATCGTCCGCGGAGTTCCCCGAGAGGGCTCCCGGCTGCCCCCAGCCCCCGTCCGGAGTTGTTCGACGCACGACGAGCCCTTCGAGGGTGTTGACGAGGGCCGTCACCCCCGCATCGTCTCGCACGATGGAGAGGAGTTCGCCTCCCCCCATGTTGGTCTGGGGAATGACTCCGAGAGCCAACCCCGGGAAGAGGGCGAGGATGCACGAGATGAACAGCGCTCTCATGGCGTGCCTCCAATCGTCACCTGCGATTCTGCGGCGACGCTCCACTCCAACCCATCCGTCGCCTGCACCGAGCAGCGCCAGTCCTCACCGGACACCGTGACCCCAGGCGGCACCACTGCGACATCGCCCAGCTCCTTGACATAGATCCCATCGCGCCACCACTGACGCGCATAGGTCACGGGGTCGAGGTCGATGCTTGGCACGACGATCACGCACTCGAGCAGGTCGCCTGCATCCGGAGCTTCCGGGAGCACACTGACCTCCGGCTGGGTCGGAGGCACGTTCACGGGCACCCGAATAAGCACGTGGGGGTTGGCCGTGAACTGAATCACCTCGGGCTCCTCGAAGACAGCACACTGCCCGCCACACCCATCATCGCCGCACGCCTTTCCGCTGCAACTGGGCGTGCATCCGGCGAGGCACGCGCCCTCGGCACACGACTCTCCCGTGTCACAATTGCCACAGACTCCGCCACATCCGTTGTCGCCACAGAGCTTGTCCGTGCAATCCGGAATGCAGTCGACCACGCAGGCTCCCAGGCTGCAAACCTGACCGGGCTCACACTCCCCGCAGTTGCCAAAGCACCCGTTGTCTCCGCAGGCCTTGTCCTCACAATCCGGGACACAGCCCCCGACACATTGACCCGAGACGCAGCCCTGTCCCACAGCGCACGATTGCCCCGTTCTGTTCTCGATGAAACTCAGCTTTCGGCAGGCGCCTCCATAACAAACGTTGGTGGGGTCCTGGACACCCGTGCAGCCCCAGACGTAGCTCCCACACTCCTCGGGCGCGTAGGCCGCGATGATGTCCGGCAATCCGTCGCCCGTGAAGTCAAAGGAGGCGCCATTTCCATGCCCTGGATGCTCGCCCCCCGAGTTGTAGCTCGGAGCCACGTCGAAAATGGGATAGGGGGACTGCCAGCCCGCCTCCGCGTTGAGAATCATCCAGGCTCCGCCGGGCTGACCGTCGTCATCCAGTCCACCGACGATGTCCGGGTCCCCGTCTCCATCGAAATCGTTCCCCGTGATCAGATTGGCGGGATAGGGATACTGGACGGAGAGTGGGACGGGGTCATGAAACGTGCCATCCCCCTTTCCTTCGATGAGCCACAACGTCGTCGGCGGATTCCCACCACTCGAGAACGTCGCGCCGATGAGATCGGGGCGGCCGTCTCCCGTGAAGTCCCGAGCGCTGTCATTCAACGTGTACTTGTACGTGAGCATGCTTCCGAAATCGAAGGCGTCCTCGACGAAAGTGAAATTGCCTTCCCCATCATTGAGCCAGGTCACGCCCTTGTGATTGGCATGATTGCCCAACGCCACGAAATCCAGGTGACCGTTCCCATCCGCGTCCACCGCCCTTCCATGGGACGCCGACACGGTGGGTGGGATCTCAAAGAGATCGATCAGCGTGGTGTCGCCGGCGCATCCGCTTTGAGCGAGAACGGTCGTTGTGGCTCTCACGCAATAGGTGTCTGTCGTCCAGTTGTTCCAATTGTGATCGACACACGTCTCCCCCTCCAGGGGACAGGCCTGCCCGACGGTGCACTTCGTGTGGCAGAAGCCGCCAATGCATTGCCCTCCCCCTCCACAGTCGAAGTCGTCCTCACAGGGACTGTATCCCTCGATGGAGCGTCGGGAGAGCACCAGATCCAGGTAGAAGTCCCCATCAAAATCCCCGACCGACGTCAACCGCCAGAAGTAGCCCGGGGCGAAGGGAACGAATTGCATGGGTTGGAAGGTCCCGTCGCCGTTGGACCGATACACTTCGACACCGGAATCCGGGGAGGAGCGAGCGAAGAAGACCTCTCCCCAGTCCGAACCACTCTCATCGACCTCGCCGTCGCAGTCATTGTCGATTCCGTCGTCGCAGATTTCGAGTTCCCCCTCATCCGTGACGCCATCGCAATCATCATCGATGAGGTTGTAGCACTGCTCCAGCTGGGGGACGCCCGGCTGGACGTTGCACACGAGATTGCTCCCGTCACCGCTGCACACGTACTTGTCGAGCTTGGCGCAGGCGCCGACTCCAATCACACAGGGTTCCCCGAGCTTGGGGAAGATCTCGTCGGTCGCCCCGTCACAATCATCATCGATGCCATTGCAGAGTTCCGTGATTCCCGCAGTCAGCTCCGCGGAACAGAACACGTTCGCGCCGTCTTCGGAGCAGACGTACTCCCCCTGCGTGATGCACTCGCCGAGTCCACCGAAACAGAGATCCCCGAGGTCGATGAAGTCCTCATCAATCTTGCCATCACAATCGTTGTCCTGCCCATCGCACGGCTCCTCGGCGAACGCATGCACGGTCGTATTGGCCTCATCGCAGTCGGGTCCGGGCGCACAGTCCACGCCGTATCCATCGCCGTCCACATCCTGACATTCCGGGGGAACGACCATCGCCTGCAGGGGAAGCTCTCCATGAAACACCCCCGACGCGTCGATGAATCGAAGGGCATCGGAATGCGCCCCCTCCAGGTTCGGGTCAAAGAGGATGTCGAGCTCCTGCTCCCCCTTCCCCCAGAGTTCCATGCTCGTGAGGTTGAAGAGGAACGCCGGGTCATTGTCGACCTTCTCGATGCTCGCGATGGTGAGATTGGTCTTCTCGAGGTTCCGGACGATCACCGTTGTCGAGACGATCGCTCCTCCCAGGGTCTGTGCACCAAAAGAGACCACCGGGGGATCGAACTCAATCTGGACGGGTTCGGAGGACGCATCGGGGAGTGCGACGTCCCCGCCCTGACCATCGCCCGACCCGTCCGGAGAGGCACCAGCATCCACCTGGACATCTTCCGACTGCCCAGACGCATCGCCTTTCCCGCCTCCGCTCGTAACTTGCTCGGAGCAACTCAGAGTCAGAACCAGACACAACATCCCGACAATGGGGACTCCCACTGAACGCATGACAACTCCTCTACGGACCCGGCTTGAGCCGGACCCTCTGCTGGTTCGTTCGCTGGCCCTGAACCTCGACATCCTACCGGGACGAAGAGGCGAACTTCAAGACCTCATCCACCGGCCTCTTGACCGGGCGAGACCCTCGCGAACTGCGCTGGACAAGGGGGGCGAGCGTGCCTAGGATGCCCGTCATGAACACATCCACTACTCGCCAATTCGTAGATCGTGTCTGGGAAACGGAGATCATCTCCGAGATCAGCGACTACATTCGCATCCCCGCTCAGAGCCCTGATTTCGATCCGAACTGGGCAGAGAACGGCTACATGGACCAGGCCGTCGAACTCGCGGTCAACTGGGTGAAGAATCGGAACATCCAGAACTCGAAGCTGGAGGTCCTGCGACTCGAAGGGAGGACACCCGTCATCCTTCTCGAGGTGGAAGGCACCGCTCCGGGAACGATTCTTCTCTACGGCCATCTGGACAAACAACCCCCTTTCGAAGGCTGGCGTGAGGAAGAAGGGCTGGGCCCATGGAAACCCGTGATCAAGGATGGGAAGCTGTATGGACGCGGCGGCGCAGACGATGGATACGCCATCTTCGCCAGCGTCACGGCGATTCAGGCGCTCCACGAGCAGGGCATCCCCCATCCCCGATGTGTCGTCGTGATTGAATGCAGCGAGGAGAGCGGCTCTCCCGACCTCCCCTTCTACATAGACGCCTACGCAGATCGCATCGGGTCGCCCCGACTCGTCGTCTGCCTGGACAGTGGGTGCGGAGATTATGAGCGGCTCTGGAACACCACTTCGCTTCGAGGCTTCGTATCCGGTGTGCTGGAAGTACAGGTCCTGCACGAAGGCGTGCATTCCGGAGACGCCAGCGGCGTGATTCCGTCCAGCTTCCGAATTCTCCGCAACCTCCTCGATCGCATCGAGGATTCAGCGACAGGAGAAGTCCTCCTCGAGGCTCTCCACGTCCCGATTCCAGAGGCACGAATAGAGCAGGCAAAAGCCGCATCCGAGGTCCTGGGGGACGCCATCTGGTCGAAATTCCCCCGAGTCGCGGAGGTGACCGCCGTCAGCGCGGACTCCACGGAACTCGTGCTGAATCGAACCTGGCGACCGGCGCTCTCGAACACGGGAGCCGCTGGACTGCCGGATCTTCCCCAGGCGGGGAATGTACTTCGTCCGGCGACGTCGCTGAAGCTCTCCATGCGGATCCCTCCGACCCTCGATCCCGAGGCCGGAACCCTGGCTCTCAAGGAGATTCTGGAGGCCAATCCCCCGCATGGTGCCCGCGTCGTGTTCCATGCAGATGCCGGCGCTGGCGGCTGGGAAGCGCCCGCGATCGCCTCCTGGCTTGAAGACTCGGTGCGGCGAGCCTCCGAGGAGTTCTTTCACAATCCCCCCTGCGCCATGGGCGAGGGCGGATCCATTCCCTTCATGGGAATGCTCGGAGACAAGTTCCCCGAAGCCCAGTTCCTCATCACGGGGGTTCTCGGCCCCCATTCCAACGCCCATGGGCCCAATGAATTCCTTCATCTGGCCACGGCCCAGTCCCTGACCTGTTGCGTCGCGCACGTCCTCGCAGACACCGCGAACGTCCCCCAGTGAACGACGAGTCCAGAATGAAGTTCACACGGTTTGCATTCAGCGCCCTCGCATACAACGTCGCCGTCATTCTGTGGGGGGCATGGGTCCGAATCACGGGCTCTGGTGCCGGATGTGGTGCGCATTGGCCCATGTGCAACGGCTCCATCCTTCCGAGAACCGATTCCACCCAGACGCTCATCGAATACAGCCACCGGCTCACGAGCGGAATCACCCTGATCGTGGGCTGTATCCTTTTGACGTGGGCGTGGCGTATCTGGGGCCGTAGCCACCGGGTGACACGTGCGGCGGGCATCACCCTCTTCTTTCTTCTGGCGGAGGCCGCTCTCGGCGCAGGCCTGGTCCTCTTCGAACTCGTGGCCGACAACGACTCGGTGGCGCGCGCAGTGGTCGTCGCGCTCCATCTCGGAAACACGTTTTCACTTCTTGGATTTGGAGCCCTCGCCGCATGGTGGTCCTGGCAGCCCGGGCCGGCGCGCCGACCCCGTCACCCGGAGTACACACCTCTCCTCTGGACAGCCCTCGGGGGCCTTTTCTTCATCGGCATGACCGGGGCGATCACGGCGCTCGGAGACACCCTCTTTCCCATCGACGCCCTCTCCGATGGGCCCATTCTGGAGCGAGTCCTCCGAGACCTCTCGCCGACAGAGCATTTCCTCATCCGCCTCCGGATCATCCACCCATTCACGGCCACCACCGTCGGTGTCCTTCTCCTCTTTGTCGGGGGATTTCTCCGGGCCAAGGTCGCAGACCCTCGGGTACGGAACTGGGCGCTTGTCGTGCTCGTGTGCACCCTCAGTGAGGTTCTCGGAGGCTATCTCAACGTCGCGCTCGGCGCCCCCGGGTGGATGCAGATCGTTCACCTCGCGATGGCCGAAGCCCTGTGGATCGCCACCATCATCTTGATGGCCACCACCGTCTCCATCGAATCTGCGCCCCAGGATCAACCCGGTGGAGTCTGACCGATCACAGGCTCCTGACGGGAGCGCCATAGCATCCAGATTCCCAGACCCGCCAGAGCAAAGCATCCAAACTGCGCCGGCGTGAGCCCCAGATAGCGGGCGTCCGAGTTCGCGAGATCGACGGAGCGCAAGTTGTCGAGAAAGAACCGCGCCACGGCGTATACGACGCAGGTGACGCCTCCCATCACTCCAAAACGTGGCCGACGCTTCCAGAGCACGACGAGGATCATCAGGAGGAAGAACGACAGAATCGCATCATAGAGTCCGAGGTCATGCCGGGCCCCACCGGGGAAATCCACGGCAAGCGGGAACTCCGAGAGGCTTCCCTTGTGATCATGGGCGAAGAAACACCCCACCCGCGCCACGAGCCATCCCCACGTCAGTCCCAGGGAGAGCGGCGTTTCATAGCGCCAGAAGTTGACGTTCCGAGACCGGAAAAACCAGACCGTCAGGATGGCGGCTCCCAGGAACCCCCCGAACGACGAGAGCCCACTCCAGATCTGTAGAATGAACCACGGGTTCTCCGAGAGCAGATGAGGCTCATACGCAAACACGTGCACAAGGTGCGCCCCGGTGAACCCCGCGAGGAGGACCTGAGGCGAATAATCGAGGATGACGTTTCCGTCGAGGCCAATTTTCTGTGCGGCCTTCATCGCCACCCAGGCTCCGGAAAGAAACCCGGCCACGACAAAGAGGTCCCACAGCTGGACCCGCATTCCGAGCAGATCAAACACGGGCTGTTCAAGATACGGAATCACTGCCAACATGAGGCGCCAGTTGTGGGGGCGGAAGACCTCCGCCGTGTTTCGGAGTACCAGTACGTGCGCCTCATCTCACCACCACCGTTCCCCCAACGCAAGTGTCTGAGCGCATCCCTCCTCTCGTTGCTGTTTCTCTTTTCCGCCCCAGCGAGCGCCTCCCTGCCCCTGCCCCCGGAAGTCATCGCAACGCGAACCTCCGAGGCTCATCTCGTGCTCGACGGCCTCGCCCTCGAAGACGACTGGGAACAGGCGGGACGCCTCGAAGGCTTCACGCCCTTCGCGCCCCAGACCGACGTCGCTCCACGCTACACGGTGGAAGGCCGCGTGCTCCGTACAGAAAGAGCGATCCACCTCTTCTTTGAGGTCACGCTCGGACACGCCCCCCGCGCATTCCTGATCCCCCGGGACTCGCCCCAGATTCACGACATGGACCGCATTGCGATTCATCTGGACCCTGGCGGAAACGCTCGCCGGGGCCACGTCTTCCTCGTGGGCGCCTCGGGAGTCCTCCGAGACGGCCTCCTGGATGTGAACGCGGACCATTATGGAAACCACAATCCGGCGTGGGATTCCCTCTTCGACGCACGCACCCATCGCACCGCGACCGGCTGGTCCGCGGAAATACGCATCCCCTTTCAGAGTCTCCGGTTTTCAAAGGATACCGATGCGTTCGGAATGCATGCCCAGGTGTTCTCCTTCCATCATCAACAGGGCCTCAGCTGGGCGCCCATCGACCGCGATCGGAACAACTGGCTCACGCTCGCCGGCCAGCTGCGAGGCCTGGACAACATTCGTGCGGGGCGTGAACTCGAGATCCTGCCCAGTCTTACCCTCTCCGGCCGCCAGATACGCAAGAGCCCGCTCTGTGAACATGGCGGGAGCGGAGACGACATTCGCTACGAACCGGGCCGACTCGGTCTGTGCAATGGAGCCCTGGATCACGGCCTGGGAATCAAATGGGCGATTTCGCCCTCCTGGACCCTGGACATGGCGCTTCACCCCGACTTCTCCCAGGTGGAGGCGGATGCTCGGGAGCTGGTCATCAACAACCGCTTTCCCCTGCAACTGAAAGAACGAAGACCCTTCTTTCAGGAAGGACTCGACCTCTTCGAACTTCCCTTCAACATGCTCTACACACGTTCCATCAATCAGCCTGAGATCGCGCTCAAGCTGACGGGTTCCGAGGGGCCCCAGAGAGTCGGACTTCTCCTGGCCTACGACAGCTCTCCCCCGGACAGCATCTCCGATCCGGGGTTCTCTCCCACCGAAAATCCCGAGGCCAGGGTCCAGGGAGCTCTGACAACAGCGGCCCGAACGCAGCTCGATCTGGGAAGCCGGGGAACCCTCGGAATGAGCGTCATCGACAAGGAGTTTCTGGGCGTTGTGGATGCCAGCAACCAGGTCATTGGCATCGATGCGAGGGCCTTCCTCACGCCCTGGATCGCCCTCGACACCTCCGCATTCATGAGCACATCCAATGACTTGAATGGGCTGCGGGATGCCGGTCATGCGACCCGCGCCCGGATCGTCATGAAAGAGGATCTCTGGCGATTGAAGACGCGCTATTCCCGTATCAGCGAAGGATTCCGTTCGGAAGCGGGCTATCTTCCCCGCCGGGGATACCACAACTTCTTCAACAAGCTCGACTTCTTCATCCGAAGAGAAGGCCTCGTCCGCGTGGTCAGCCCTGGAGGCTATGCGGATCTCCATTTCAACGATGACATGCTCCTGAGTGAACGCGTCGTCGGCGCCAACTGCTACGTTCAATTCGATCAGCATGTCTTCCTCTTTGCACGCTACGAGCGCCAGGCGGAACGCATCGATGGGAGATGGATCGACGGGGATGAACTCTTGCTGAGAATCGGTGCAAACACCTGGCGTGAATTTCAATTCTCGACCGGAATCGCCCTGGGTGAAACCATCCTGCGATCCACGGACCTCATCGGCGAACAGGAACCCCATCCCGGATTTCGATTCGCGCCGAGCATCCGCGTGGACATCCGCCCCGTCCGATCCTTCACGCTCACGGTCGAATACCAGGATCAGCGCCTCTCCACACATCGGGAAGGCGACCTCCTGTCGGATGAACCCATCTTCCGTGTGGAAGCGCTCCAATTCCTCACGCGGGATCTTCACCTCCGTGGCATCTTCGAGTGGGCCCCCTGCCTCGACTCCCGATGCGACGAGGCCGCGGCGGACGACCCCTCTGGACGCGCTCTGACGAGCGATCTCCTCCTCAGCTACACCCCCAGTCCCCTGAGCGTGTTCTTCCTCGGGTACCGCGAGCGCACCTTGACCGATCCTGGACTCCGCTTCATCGAGCGAAGCCTCTTCCTCAAATGGTCCCGATTCTTTTCCATCTAGGGGTTTGATGCCTCTTTCACGCGTTTCTCCTTGCAATTAATCAAACGATTGATTAATTCATGTCCCGAGGTATTTCATGGGACGACCCATCCAGGCCAACGCAGAAGCAACGCGAACCCGAATTCGGGAGAGCGCGGTGAAGCTCTTCGCCGTGCAGGGCCAGGCGGCGACCACCACCCGTGAGATCGCACGAGCGTCGGGCGTGAGCCTCGCCATGGTGAGCCATTACTTTGGAAGCAAACAGGGCCTGTACACGGCATGCGTCGACGCCATGTACGACGAACTGGCCGAGGCCAGCGTACGCCTCGGAGGAGCGATGTCCCATGAGGCGTCCCCTTCCAGCATTCTGGAGACCGCCGTACGGGAATGCTTTCATCTCGCACGGACGCGTCGTGATGCCATCCGTCTGATTCTGCGCAAACTCCTCGATGATGGGGAACTCGACCCCCGACGCCGCGAGGACACACTGCTCCCTTTCCTGAACGCGACGTCCCGTCTCTTCGGAGACGCCACGGGTCGCCCCGCGGAAGAGCTGCGCTTGCCGCTCCAGAGCCTCGTGTATCTGACCGTGCGCCACGCCTTGAACACGGAAAAGGAGCTGCGCTTGATCACAGGCTGCAATGACGATCCGGAAGACGCCGTTCTGAAGCACCTCATCGATACCGCACATCGTTTGATTCTTGGATTCCCCCCGGAGACTCTCTCATGACCCCTGTAGACATCTCACACCTCCCCATCGACAAGCGCTTCACCCTCGGTGCCACGATCACTGCTGAACAGGAGGCCTTTCTCGAACACCACGGATTCATCGTGTTCGCGGAGGTCGCCTCCCCGGAGGAGGTTCAGAACATTCTCTCGGAGGTGGACCAGATTCAGGCGGATTGGATTGCAGAAGAGCGCGAGACCGTCCATGGGATCCCCGTCTTCCAGGGCTGCGACGAAACCGGCGCCCCGTTCATTCAGCGCTTCCCGTTCACCTCCTGCTTCTCTACTGCGATTCATTCGTTCGTGCGGGACGAGCGCTTTGAACCCGTTCGAAGGCTTATCGGGGAAGACGCCCGGATTGGCGATGAGGAGAAGGACGGCGTGGTCCTCAATCGCTACATCAACGTGCCGGGAAGCGTCCATCCGCGACTCGGGTGGCATACCGATGGACTCCGGGATCTCTTCTACCTGCGCAAGCCACAGCGCATGCTGAATGTGGGACTCCATTTTGATCGATGCACGAAGGAGTCCGGAGGACTGCGCCTCATCCCCGGAACTCATCGTCAGGGATTCCTCTCGATGTGCTTCAAGAAACCGTATTTCGTCTGGCATCGACCCGATGCCGACGAGATCGCGGTCGAGACCCAACCGGGGGACCTCACGCTCCACGACGGGCGCCTCTGGCACCGCGTCCAATCCTCGCCTCATACGGGACAAGCGAGCCTGCGCCGCACGATGTACGTCCCCTATCTGACGGATGCCTATCAGCCAAAGAGCGCCGAGAGCAGCACCCCCTTCTATCACCATCTGGGGCGCTGGATGCGTGCCATCCAACGACGAAAGGGAGTCCGAGTCCAACGACGCCTGGAGGACAGTGGGAACGCATGACCGACTATCGACCCATCCCCCATCATCCATCGCGTCTCTCCCCCGAGACGATGCTTGAGAACGCCCAGCGGATGCACCAATCCCTCGAATCGCGTCGTTCTGTGCGATTCTTCAGCGATGAACCCGTCGATCCACGCCTGATCGAATACGCCGTGCGAATCGCCTCGACGGCTCCAAGCGGAGCCAACCGGCAGCCCTGGCGCTTCGTCGTGGTCGACGACGCCGAATTGAAACGGAAGATCCGGGTTGCGGCGGAAGAGGAAGAGCGAGTCAGCTACGAAGGTGGACGCATGCCCGAGGCATGGTTGGACGCGCTTCGCCCTCTTGGAACCGACTGGGAGAAGCCCTTCCTCGAAGTCGCTCCCTATCTCGTCGTGCTCTTCAAGCAGGTCTGGAGTCCAGACGAGGCCGGTCGCAAGGTGACCAACTACTACGTGAATGAATCCGTGGGGATCGCGGCGGGGCTCTTCATCTCCGCAATTCAGGAGATGGGACTGGCGACATTGACGCACACGCCTTCACCCATGGGCTTCCTCCAGGAGATCCTGGAAGCGCCGTCCCATGAGAAACCCTACCTGCTCCTCCCGGTGGGACATGTCGCGACCGACTGCGTGGTACCCGACATCCAGCGCAAACCCCTCGGCGAAGTCATCGGATGGAATCGGGGAGAGCACCCCTGGAGCATCCAAACGACCTAGGCGCCTTCGAACTCGGCCAGGCGCTTCTTGAGCTCCCGGTTTTCCTTTTCGAGATCGCTGGGCTTCTGCATGGGAAATCCCTGCAGCTTGCTCAGCAGTTCGCGCATGATCTCGCTCGTCCCCCCCCCGATCGTGACCAGACGCGCGTCTCGCCATGAGCGGCTGATGGGATACTCGGCCATGTAGCCTGCGCCACCATGGAGCTGCAGACAGCGATCGGCCACCCGACAGGAGAGTTCCCCACCGATCAACTTGGCCATGGTGATCTCACGCTTCGCGTTTTGACCATCCTCGAGCAGTTGAACCGCCCGATAACAGAGCTGACGCGCCGATTCGATCTCCGCCTCGAGCTGCACGATGAGATGACGAACGGTTTGAAAACCAATCACCGGACGGTCGAATGCCTTTCTCTCGATGCAGAACTCAGTCGTCGAATCGAGCATTTGCTGAGCACCGGAGACCGCCGTGAGCGCGCCCACGAGCCGCTCCCCATCGAAGTTGTTCATGATGTAGTAGAAGCCCATGTTCTCAGCGCCGAGGAGATTCCGCGCAGGGATCCGGCAGTTGTCGAATGCGAGCTCCGCCGTGTCCGAGCAGTGATTGCCGAGCTTCTCCAGCTTCTTGGAGATCTCGAAACCTGCGGTGTCCGTCGGAAACATCATCAGGCTGATTCCAGCATAGCCGGGTCCCCCCGTGCGCACTGCGAGCGTGATGAAATCCGCACGCGTTCCATTCGTGATGTAGGTTTTGCGCCCGTTGATGACGTAATCGTCTCCGTCGCGCTTCGCCGTCGTCCGAATTCGAGCGACATCGGAGCCGGCATCCGGCTCGGAAATCCCGAGCGCGGCGATCGCCTGGCCTTCGACCCCGGGCTGCCAGAAATTGCGTTTGTGGTAGTCGTCACCGATCTCCCCGATCACGGGCGTCGCCATGTCGCTTTGCACCAGCATCGCCATGGTCAAGCCGGCCATGCCGCAATGAACCATCGACTCTGCATAGGCTGCCGTCTCCCACCAGCCGAGTCCCAGGCCGCCGTACTCTTCCGGAACGCGGATCCCAAGAATTCCCAGATCAGCCGCCTGCGTGAAGACCTCCCGCGGAAAGAGCCGCGCCGCCTCCCATTCCTCCGTATTCGGCGCCAGATCCTTCTCACACCATTGGCGAATGGTGCGACGCATCTGGTCATGCTCTTCCGTGAAATGAGGATAGTTCATATTGCGGGGACTGCGGTACATGAGGTCCAACTCCGAGGGTCGCGGGAATGAAGTGTTCGAGTGCCGATAGTAGTCGGGACACGCGATTCGTTTCAATGGAGGGGGGGGATGCGAACAAAAAAAAAGAGAGACGCCGACATCAACCGTTGCGGCTCCAGCCCTTCGCCCCTACAGAGGTTTACGTCCAGTGGTTGGCTGACCCGACGTGTCACCACATCGAATCTCAACTCTCGTGAGGTTGCTTGTCTCACAGCGTATTATATCCACCTACCGTAGCCTCCTCATTGCTTGAGGCTCCCTCTTCGTCCTTGCCGTGGTCGAAACCGCGACTGAACCCTGAGGTTTTCCGGTCGGCAGGTCCCCCTCCCATCAAGATAGGAAAGTTCATCCGCTCTCAGACTTCGCTCCTCTTCAGAGCTTGCAAGGCGCCACGTCTTCCGCTTTGGCACAATGGCCTCAGCTTCTGCCGCTTTGCCTCCGATTGCACCGAAATGCAATCGCAACCCCCGTCGGCCGCTCGTTCCCCGAGCAGCTCCTCTCCTGGGGTTCCGTCCCCAATGGCGCCATCAACAACACGAGTCCTTTTTACAGCGCCCCAGGCTCTCACCTGTTGCACCGGCCCTGGGCTTGCACACCCACGACCTTTCCGCCTACAGGGTTCCTT
>CAVOCR010000003.1:0-13917 GCA_963694245.1 Myxococcota bacterium | reverse complement strand
GGTCGACAGGAGCCCCCCTACACACGGGTTGGGTCTGGATTTCCAGCGCTTCGACGG
Organism: Myxococcota bacterium; assembly: GCA_963694245.1. GTDB lineage: Bacteria > Myxococcota_A > UBA9042 > JABWCM01 > JABWCM01 > CAVOCR01. Next base: position 13,860 of record CAVOCR010000003.1, on the reverse strand, counting down.
GGCCATGTGGCGATGTTTGAGCATGGGACGGGTGCGGCCTTGAAGGTCTCCAGTGGAGAGGTCATCGGACGAGTCGGAGAGTTTGGCCCCGAGCGAACGCGTGAGGCGTTGATCCATGTGGAGGTCTTCGCGGATTCGTCGTGGAGAAATGCGATCGATCTGGCAATCCATGGAGAGCATTGGGTCGAGCTCGCCGAGGACACCGGATCCACGTTGCAGGTGACCAATCGTCATGTTCTCTCGATTCTGGGCGGTCGTCGCAGGATCCGGCTGGGTCGGAAGGGATTTCTCTTTCCGCGTCATCAATTGAGCGCATCCGACATTGAGGGGTTCTTTCATGATGAGGACACAGTTCAAGGCCGCGAATATCTGCGACGCTCGATTACCCGGCATGTGAGCGAATGGTCGGATCAGGTGGACTGGGTTCAGGCCATGAGTGAAGCGCAGGAATGGAAGGATCGCGTGCGGGATTTCGAGGCGTTGCTTCAGGATAGTTCGCAACGATATCGCACCGGCGTCTTCAGCCGTGAGATTCAGCGCATTCTTCCTTTTGTCTGGCTCACTCGGGAAGTCGCAGAGAAGATGGGGCTCGATGTGGAGAATTGGAATGGGGTGCTCTACCATTTCCATCCCATTCATTTTCTGGAGTGGCTCTCCTTTCACAGTTCCAACCGCGTCCGCGTGATTTCACGCGGAAAGAGCCGGAAGGAGCTCTTGAAGGATGTCGCGAAGGCCCGGGAGCGGGCGGATCGCCAGCGCTTGAACGAGGAGCGGGGGGTGGATCAGGGACCCGATGGGGAAGAGCTCCTGGATGAGTCTCTGGAGCTGGACATCGAGGGCAAGCGTTTTGATTCGTCCACCATCCTGGAGCGTCTGCGTGGTGTGCGCGGCGGAGGACGTTGGCGCTGGGAATATCCGGAAGACGATTCGCATTGAGAGAGAGACTCCCGTCGGTTGATTTCAGAGCAGTCTGTTCCAGGGCTGAGGAGAGAAGAAGATGACCAACTCGGGGATTCGCGAGTTTTTGTGGCTGCTGGTTCTGGGAGCGGTTCTGGGCGCAGGGGCCTGGATCGCCACCGAGCCTGATTTCGCATCGGCGCTGGGAACGAATGTGGAGACCGCAAGCGTCGAAGAGCATCGCAAGCGCTTGTCCGATGGGAGCGCTTCCGGCAACGACGCGAAGGAACTCCCGGGAATTCCGGTGGTCACCCAGGTTGATTTCAATGCCGTGATGTCGGTGTATTTTGGTGCGGAGAACGTGCATTTCATCGATGCGCGGGACGCGGGAACGTATGAGGCCGGTCATGTTCCGGGCGCTCTGCATTTTGATGCTGAACGTCTGGATGCGGACGAGGCGTACGGACACGCGACCCTGGAATCCATTCCTCGAGACCATGCGGTGATTGTGTACTGCTCCGGGGGGAATTGTGACCTCTCGATGCGACTTGGACGCAATCTCATCGTGCGGGGATTTCGAAATGTTCTCGTCTACGAGGGGGGCTGGAGCGAGTGGACATCGGAAGGCGCCCCGACGGAAGAGGGCGCGTCTCAGGAGGTGAAGTGAGATGAATCGCCTTGCAGTGGACACCCGGTTTCTCTGGTTCAGTCGGCTTCTTCTCGGAGCCATTTTTCTCTATGCAGGACTTCCGAAGCTCATGGACCTCGCTGGTTTTGCGGCGAGCATCCAGAATTATGCGCTGGTCCCCGAAGGGCTCATTCATGTCTTTGCCGCTTTTTTGGCGGGACTGGAGGTGGCGACAGGGGCGGCATTGGTCACGGGTCGGTCCCGTCGGGGGGCTTCTCTCGCGGTGACGGGAATGCTCGTCATGTTCACCACGGCCATCTTTCTCGCCTACAGCCAGGGCCGGAGCATTGATTGCGGATGCTTCACTTCCGAGTTGAGCGTGGAGCGTGCGGGCGACATTCGGGATCACATGCGGATGCGCATCTATCAGGATCTCGGGATGCTTCTTCTGGCCATCAATCTCATGCGTGTGGAATGGGACTGGTCCATGGGAGCTGTTGAGTCCATCGAAGAGGATGAAGAATGAAATCTGTGATCAACCCGGCGCTTCTGGCGCATCTGGTGTGTCCGGAGACGCGTCAATCGCTGGTTCTCGCGTCTCCCGAACAGGTGGCGCTCATTCGCGCCCAGCAGGAAGCGGGCGCGTTGAAAACTCGTCAGGGGGACAAGGTCTCGGGTCAAATTGATGGCGCATTGATCCGGGAGAAGGGTGACGTGGCCTATCTCATCGTAGACGGCATTCCCGATTTGTTGATTGCAGAGTCCATCCCACTCGAATCTTCCACCGGTTGATTTCAGGAACCGATGAGAAGGAGGGGCGCTGACATGAGGTTTCGTTTTCAGGCTTTCGGGATGTTCGCGATGGGTGTGGTCCTGCTGGGATGGCTTCCGCTCGTGGATGCCGCGAGGAAGTCCGGGCTTCCTTCGCTTGAGGTGCTTCTCGAGGCGGTGGCGAGATGCGCTGTACCTTCTGCGACCTCTTGTGAGGTTCTGAAACAGGCTGTGGCCCGAGCTGCAGACGATCCCGATCAACTGCTCCCCTTCTTGAGTTCCGAAGATACCGATACGCGGATTGGAGCCTCCGCGGCGCTCGGGTATGTGGGAAAGAAGGAGCATTTGAAGGTGGTTGAGCAGCGATTGGAGGTGGAGAATTCCGCAGCCGTGAAAGAGCCTCTTCTCTCCGCTGTGGGCCGACTCGGATTCATCGAGGGACTCCCGATGCTGGAGAAGTTCGCGAACCGAGGGATTGGGGATCGGATCATGGCCGCCAATGCGATCGCTCAGCTGGGTCATCCAGAGGGAGTGCCTGTTTTGCTGGCGCAGTTGAGTCATCCCCACCCCAAGGTCCAGTCGGCGGCATTGGTCGCGCTCGCAAAGTTGATGGATTCCCGGGCAGTCGAGCCTGTGATGGATGCTCTGGGCAGCGGCAAGATGGCCTGGACCACGGAGATCCATGCCATTCATGCGCTCGGTGAACTGAAGGTGTCTGAGGCAGGTCCTTTGCTTCTTCTGCGACTATCACATCCGGAGCCGGACGTTCGCCGTCGTGCGGCGCGTGTATTGGGCCTTCTCAAGATTTCCTACGCCGTTCCCGCTCTGGTTCAACGCTCCGAAGATACCGAGATTGCCGGGGATGTGGCCATCGCAATTGCGACCATCGGGGACGCTCGAGCGGTGCCGGATTTGAATTGGGCTGCGATGAACCCGGATCTCAGTGAGGGCAGTCGTCGTCAGGTGTTCTGGGCTCTCGGCATGCTCCAGGATGCGCGTTCGGTACCCCCTCTTGTCGAGTTGTGTCGGAGTCGTGATCTCTCGCTGGTTCTTCTCGCGGCCGAGACTCTGGGGCGGCTGGGTCAGAACTCAGGTGCGGGAGTTCTGCTGGGTCTGATGGAGCATGAGCGTGACGAAATTCGAGCGATGGCCGAGTGGTCTCTGAAACAGATATCAGGTCAGGACTTTGGGGAGGATTATGGGGCCTGGGAAGGTTGGATTCAGGCTCATGCCCCTCCCGTGATGCCATCGAAGGGCACGCGGGGCGCGACGCCCCGCTAGGGCGCGACGCCCCGCTAGGGCGCGACGCCCCGCTAGGGCGCGACGCCCCGCTAGGGCGCGACTGCACGCTCGACGTTCACGCTTCCATCCAGACTTACAGTGACCGAGACGGCCTCTGGGCTCTCCACATGCTGCGCTCGCGTTTCCAGGGTGATGTAGGCGAGACACATCAGAACGGAACCGAGAAGGAGCAGCGTCCCGAGCATCGGATTGGGTGTGTGAACGGGTTCCCATCCCAGTCCTCGCTCACCCGGAGCGAGAATGTGGGTCCCGGAGTGTTGTGTTTTCTGCATGCTGCCTCCTTCCGACTTCCACGGGTTCGCTTCGGTCTTGTCCTCTATCAGAGCAAGAGCCATTCCAATTCCGTCGAAGAAGTGTTCCGGGGGCGGGGTTCTCCATTGTTTCAGTGATTTGAGGGATCTTCGGAAAGAAGGTTGGATGCCGTGGAGGCTGGGATCTTGCGTAGATCCCGGACATCCCTGTCAGGGGGTGTTCGCAATTACCCCTCGTTTCCGGAAAGGCTTGGATTCCTTTTGTCAGGGGTTTCTGTTAGATCCCTCGTGTCCCGATTGGAAGAAATCCGGGTCGCGAAGGGTTGTGCTTTTTCAGCGTGGGTTCGGGCATTGTACGGCTCGACGGACACGCACCGAGGTGGATGATGGAATTGGTCCTGGCGCTCGCAAGCGTGTTGTTTCTGGGGAGCACGTGTTTTCTCTTGATGGGTCGGGCTGATCGGGCGCGTGCGCTTCAGGACATGGACGAGTCATTGACCGGGGTTCGCCGCGATCTCATGGCGGTCACCAAGAAGCAGGAAGAGTCGCAGAGTCGCTACAACAAGGCGACGAGCGAATTGAGTCGGGTCCAGCGCGAGCACAAGGAGATGAAGCAGAAGCTTCATTCCGCGAGAGAGAAGGCCAGCAAGGGTCGCGCTTCACGCGATACGAATGCAGTGCTGGAGAGTGAGTTGATTCGTTCGAAGAGCCGGGTATCGGAGTTGGAGGCGCAGGTTGCCGATCAGGCGAATCGCGTCCGGGCTCAGCGTACAGAAATGCAGAGTCTCAAGACCGCCAGACCCGAGAGTGCTCCCGAGCAGGTCACCCGTGTGGCCGCTGAGCAGGGCGGTGTGAGCGAGGAAGAGGTCCAGCGTGCCGTGAGTTCGGCGCGCCGCGAGGGCACTTTCGAGGCTCGGAACCAGTTGAACGCCGAGCACGGAGAGCAGATTCAAATTCTCAAGAAGGCCGTTCACGTGGAACGCAAGGATCGGGCGCTGGCCGCGGTCGAGGCCCGACGGAGTCTCCGGCGCTATCAGGATTCGCAACGGGCCTATGCCATCACCCAGGGTCAGCTGGAGTTGGCTCATGATCGCATCTTCTTCCTGGAGACCGGAACGCACCGTCGACCGCATCGCCCAGAATCGGTGCAATTGGCAGAGAGCGCCGTGAACGGTGGCTCTTCGACCGTGTTTCTGGAGAACCCGGAGGAAGGACATGAGGGTCTGGAAGAAATGCTGGACTTGAATGTTGGAGCCGAGTTCTCCGGGGAACAGGAAGGGGAGAACGAGGACATCAGCGATGCGGGTTCATCCGCAGAGTTCCTTCAGAGCCTGGTCGACGGAGAGCCGGAGACGGACGAAGCCGCGAACGCCTGACCTCCCGCTCATTGTCCCATTCGCTTCAATGCGCTTCGGGCCTGATGGGCCTGGCTTCCATTGGGAAATCGCCGCAGGTATTCACGATGATAATGGGCGGCTTCCCGGGGCCGCCCCGTCTTTTCAAGCGCGTTCGCAAGTGCGATGTAGGTCCGGCGATAGTCGGGATTTCGCTGCAAAGCCTGACGAAACGCGCGCATGGCCTGTTCTGGTTTGCCGATGCGCATCTGAGCGATCCCTTTTTTCACAATGGGTTCGACCGAGAGCGTCTGCTCCGCTGCCTTTTCAAAATGCTCGATCGCTTGCTGGAGGTTCCCAGATTGGAGGGCCTCGTTGCCGGCTTTCATGCGCTGATCCTGAGAGAGATTGGCGCGGACCTTCACATCGGACGTTCGTGGGGAGTCCGACTTTTTGGGACGAGATGGCGTCGACGGTGCGGGGACCCTGGCGGCGGGTGAGGGAGCCTGGGGTTTCATCGTTTCAAGCGTTCGGGCGGGACTCTCGGTGGGGCCTTCCACAGGTGACTTTCGGAGCGTCGTGGCTTCTCTCCCTTGTCGCTCCTTCTCGGCTGGGAGGGATGATTCTCCCTCGGCAGCGTGGGCTGTGACCGGCTCTGGAGGAGCATCCTCCGAGGGAGCTGGGCCCGTTTCCGGAGAAGATGGAGGCGTTGGAGTCTCGAGTGCAGAGGGTCGGGGAATCATCGTGGAAGGCTGTGCAGCAGGGACTTTTACTGGGGGTGGCTGAGGGTTGATCTGCTCGGTCAGGGTCGAGAGCATGCGCGATTCACTGTTGCCCAACCACCAACCCGCTCCTGCGCATGTGACCATCAGCAGGGCGAGTAGAATCGTTCGGAATCCGGAGGGAGGAGGGGGGGTCTGGAGAATGATCGGCGCGGGCGGGGTGTGCCTGGGAAGTTCATGGGTGGGGATGTCTGTCCGGTAGCCGCGGACTTCCAGCGTCTCTCTGGACCGCGCGCCTGGCTCGTCGATTGTGGGAGTCTCCATCTCTTGAAAGAGGAGCGTATGGCGTAGCTTCTCCCAGTTTGTTCCATCTCGAGACACCATGCAGTCGCCGGTCACCACTTCCCGATGGATCCACGCACGGAGTTCTTCATCGCTGGGGCATTGCAGCTGTGAGCGGTTGGTCAGTCGTACGTGCCACGCACGAAGCGCAGAGGGGACGGTGGTGGCTTCAGGTGCCGACCGCGTGATTTGGACATGTTCGAAGGTGTGGCCACAAGCCGCACATTGAATGGTTCGACTCGCGGTCAACAGCGCACGTGCGTCCACGTTCAGATCGACTTGGCAACTGGGGCAGCGGATGTCCACGGGAGGAGTGAGCCCTAGAAGGGGAGCATGGCGAGGACGCCAGTCATCTTGAGGATGATCATCAGCAGAATGCCTCCGACGAAACTTCCGAGCGCAATCATCAGCGGTTTTTTATCCTTTTGAGGGGCATCGGCGATTCGGAATGTGAATTCGCCCGTCGTTCGTACGCTCGGTGGGCGGGGCTTGGAGGCCAGCGAGGAGCCCTGGTCTTCGCTGGACATCGAAAAACGCCCCGTCTTTCGTTTGGGTTCTGCGGCATGTTGGGTGGCTGCGGCGTGAAACCCACCCGATTCACCGCTGCTGCCGGGCACTGTCCGGGGCTCTATGAGCTCGTTCAGGGCGATGGGCGTGGTCAGGGACTCCGCCGTGACGGTGGGATCTCCATCTGCGTCCAGAAATGCGGCAATGGGTTCCTGGTGGCGCATCCTCTGGAGAAAATCATCGAAGTCTTTCCACGCTTCGATTCCATCGACGGTGACTTTCATCCCATCGAGGCCTTTTTTGCCTGCCGACCAACTGAGAACGGCGTCAATGCCAGGGAAATTGTAGGTCAACCCAAGACTGGAACGCAGTTGCCATGTCGTCTTGTTGGGGTCGATTTCGGAAGGGTCCGGTGGGCCCTCCTCCTCTTCCTCCTCGGCTTCGGCGTCTTCGTCCTGAGGGATTTCAGGGGGTTGGTCAGACTCGGGTTCCGGCTCGGGTTCCGGCTCGGGTTCCGGCTCGGGTTCCGGCTCGGGTTCCGGCTCGGGTTCCGGCTCGGGTTCCGGCTCGGGTTCCGGCTCGGGTTCCGGCTCGGGCTCCGGCTCGGGTTCCGGCTCGGGCTCCGGCTCGGGTGCGACGATCTGGCTGTCCATGATCGGCGGTTGAGTCATGATTTGAGTGGCGTCGTTCTCGTCGGCGGCGATGGGATCTGTTTCTGCGCCAGCATCTGGACAAGGCTTTCCAAGTAGGCTGGCCAATTGACACAGCTTGCCTTCACCGCTTTCAACCGCACGGAGAACTTCCGCCGTCTCCGCATTGGATTCGTCGACTTTGAAGCTCTCCCAGCAGCTGATGCAGATGTATTCGACTTCAGAAGCGGCCATGGACCCTTTCATTCCTGCATTTCCATTCCTGCACGAGCCGACGCGAGTTCGATTGAGAGATACCTCATCCGATTGACGGTCGTACATTCTGGAGGCCCACGGTATCATGCGAATGAGTTGGGGATCAACGCGTGAAATCGCTGTGCTTCGTCGTTGCAAGGGCGGCCATGTTTCCGGGGAGTCTCAGGTGGCAGGATGGCCGGGATTCGACCGGATTCAGTGCCTGTGGTAACTCTGAAAGAAGAACTCGGGTCGAACAGGTCATGACAGGAAGCACGAACTCCGACACATCTGAGAAGAATGGGCCCCGTTTCCCCATGGAATTTGGGCGTTACACTCTGTTGGAATCCGTCGCAGTGGGCGGCATGGGAGAGGTGTTTCTCGGACGAGTGGATGGCGCGGCGGGTTTTGAAAAGACGGTCGTGATCAAGCAGATTCTCCCTCATCTGGCGAGCGATCCCGAGTTTGTTCAGCGCTTCATCGCCGAAGGCCGCCTTCTGGTTCAACTCAATCACCCGAACATTGCTGCTGTGTCGGATCTTGGGGTTCATGAGGGCCAGTATTATCTCGTCATCGAGCATGTCGACGGGTGCGATGTGCGCCATGTCGTGCGCGACGCGCGCGCCAGATCCCGAGCGCTCCCTCATCGGCTGGTGGTGTCGATGCTGGCATCTGTAGCGGAGGGGCTGACGCATGCGCATGGCGCGACCGTGGAAACGGGAGGCATTGTTCATCGGGACATCAGCCCAGCGAACATCATGATCTCGCGTGCAGGTCACGTGAAGCTGATTGATTTTGGCATTGCCCGCGTGGGGACGGGCGCCACGAATTCCATTAGTGGGGTGGTTCGGGGAAAGTTCCCCTACATGTCTCCAGAGCAGGCCTCGGGGGATCCGCTGGATGGTCGGGGCGATGTCTTTTCCCTGGGTGTCGTGGCGTACGAACTCTTTTCCGGTCAGAGACCCTTTGATGCGCCCAGTGATCTCAAGGTTCTGGATAGAATTCGTTTTGATGAGCCCACGCCCCTGAGCGAGGTGGTTCCCACCATTGATTCGGATCTGGCAGACCTGGTGACGCAGTGCCTTTCGAAGGAGCGCGACGACCGACCCACCTCCAGAGAAATGGCAGCGAGACTTGCGCTCTGGCTTCATGCGCAGCCGGATCCGGTGGGTGCAGGGGAACTGGGGGAACTCGTCCTCGAGAGCCTGACCTCGGAGTCGCATGAGAAATGGAGTCTGGATGAGGCACTTCAGGGCGGACTGGATTCCAATTCGGGGGGATCGCAGGGCACGGCCACCTGGAGTCTGTCCTCGTCACTGTCTTCGGAGGAAGGAGAGAAGGCGCCTGTTTCCCTGGAGAGGACGCCCGTAGGATTGGACGAGGCGACTGGCGAGCTCCTCCGATCTCTGCTTGAAGTGCGCCCCGTGCGAGCGATGAAACACCTCAAATGGGCCATCGGAGGTCTCTCGGTGCTTGTATTCGCGCTCATGGCCTGGAATCTATGGATGCTGGAGGATCAGAAGGAATATCGGACTCTTGTCGGGGAGAGCCTGAGCCCTGCGCCTTCCCCGGAACGTGCCTCTCTGGAGCGAAGCGCTCCCACTGAAATCCGTCGTCTGGCATCGCCTTCCATGGTGCAGAATCGGCGTTCACTGGAACTCCAGCAATCCCATCGCACGGTGTCCGTGGTCTCCCATCCGCCGGGGGCGCGCATTCGTCTGGGGTCGGGGCCTGGGCTTCTGGCTCCTGTTCACAGGGCTCTCAAGCCAGGGGAGCGGGTGGAGGGAAGAGCGACGCTTCGAGGACATCGGTCCCGCCCCTTCGTATTGACGGCCGAGTCTCCAGACATCGTGCACATCCGACTGGCGGCCGTGGGGAAGGGCACGGTACGATTTCGATTCCTTCCGGCGAATGCCTCTGTGATGTTGAATGGGAAAATCCTCGAGACGGCGGGGCGCAACGTGGTGGCACGTGAACTCGCGGAGGGTGAACATGCGCTGGAGATTCGCCCGGCTGGAGGTGGAGCCGGCACGATCCGGAAGTTCACGATACGAGCGAGTGAGACAACCACACTCGGAACGATTGAACCCTGAGGTTTCATGGACGACATCACACGCACCCATGTGGAGAGCATTCCGACGTCGTTGACGTTGCAGTCGTACGCACTTCAGGGAGAGACGCCGGAAGGGGAGAGGATCGCCGTGAGTTCGACTCGGCGGGTCTTCACGCTGGGGAGCAATCCTGAATGCGACCTGATGGTCACCGATCCCACCGTCTCACGGCTGCATGCAAGGATCATCGTGGATCCCCGCGGCCATTGCATCCGTGACGAAAACAGCAAGAACGGTGTGCGCGTCAACGGCATCCGTGTGCGGGAGGCCTGGCTTCCCGCAAACTGCCGTATTCAACTGGGACGTGTGGACCTCGACTTCTCCCTGGAGGGGGAGGCGGTGGAGATTCCCTTTTCTCCTCGCGGGAGTTTTGGAGGACTGCTCGGAGAGAGTCTCGCCATTCGAGAGGTGTTCGCGGCTCTCGAGCGCATCGCCCCTCGGGATGTGACTCTTCTGCTCGAGGGTGAGAGCGGCACGGGAAAGGAATTGGCGGCCCGGGCCGTGCATGCACACAGCGCTCGGAGTGACGGGCCCTTTGTGGTGTTCGATTGCAGTGCCATCCCCCGCAACCTGATTGAGAGTGAACTCTTCGGCCATGTTCGAGGGGCTTTCACCGGCGCTGAGCGTGATCGAAAAGGAGCCATGGAGCAGGCCCAGGGGGGGACGCTCTTCCTGGATGAAGTTGGAGAGCTTCCGCTCGACATGCAGCCTCGTCTCCTCCGCGCTCTCGAGACTCGTGATTACAAGCCCGTGGGTTCCACCGAGCGGAAGACGACGGATGCGCGGATTGTCGCGGCGACCAATCGCCGTCTCCGGGCAGAGGTCGAGCACGGAAATTTCAGGGAGGATCTCTTCTATCGTCTGGCTGTCATCTGCATTGAGCTCCCCTCCCTTTCGGAGCGAGTGGGAGACATTCCCATGTTGACAGAACACTTCCTCGCGGAGTTTTCCGGAGAGGGAGGTCCTGCACAGGTCGCATGGTCCACGATGGAGAAGCTCAAGCGCCATTCATGGCCTGGAAATGTCCGGGAACTTCGGAATTTCGTGGAGCGCGCGGTGCTTCTCTCCGATGGAGACCGCATTGAGACCCAGTACATGGACGAGGAGCCTCCATCCGATGAATCGACGGAGTCGTCGCTGGACGCATTGATCGATGTGAATCGTCCCTTCAAGGTGGTTCGGGATGAGCGCGCCGATGCCTTCGCCCGTGCCTATTGGGTTGAGATGCTTCGCCAGTGTGGAGGCAACATCTCGGAGGCATCTCGCCGAGGGGGCTTGCATCGCAAGAGCCTCGAGTACGCGTTGAAGAAGCTGGATATCAGCGCTCGCGATGTGCTCTCTGAAGAAAATCAGTGATTTTTTTGCGTGTGCTTCCGAGGGCGACTAATCTCGGGGTCGCAAAGAGGTGGGGACCATTGTGTCTGCAACTCGATAGGAGGTAGCTGTGAAGCCGACCAAGACGACTACAGAGACGTTGACCCGAATTGAAGAGATGATCACCCGGATGCGCTACGGAGTGAGTGCACCCGCGACTGAGGAACTCTCATTTCGTGGTCAGCACCATGCTGCGACGCGTGAAAAGCTCGCGGAGATGGAGCGCCATTACCTGCGGAAGCTGGGATGGGTTTCCAATGAGCAGTCGGATGTGGAAACGGGCCCGGACTTTCCGGATCGCAAGCAGCGCATTCTCGACAAGCTTCGGAATCTCTAATCACCCTCGGGTGATGTCTTCATTGCGGTGATCCCCGCAGTGTTTTCGTGCGCGCTCGCGCCGAAATCTCTTTCCGCCACTGCGCATTTTTTCAAGGCATTGACCCTTGGCAAGATGTTCGTGCGCGTGTCAGTCTGATCCTCGTGTGTGAGAAGGGAAGCAGGTCCAAATCCTGCGCGGTCCCGCCACTGTAGGTGATGAGTCTGTTGATTTTGCCAAACATGGCTGCCACTGGAAGCGCGCTTCCGGGAAGGTGATCAACGGATGTGAACCCGAGCCGGTTCGCAATCACGAGTCAGGAAACCTATCCACACTGGATTCGCGCTCATTGGGAGCGTGGACAGACGACTCTTCGGACGAAAGAGACGCTGTGAATACGCGATTCACCAGCTCCTGGACGCTGGCAGTGGGCTTTGTCCTCTGCGGGCACACCGCTCCTGCGCAAGCCGATCCTCCTCCTGTCACCGAACCCGTGGAAATCGAGTCCGTGGATGTTCGGGAGGGGGATGATTTGAGCGCGGGAGCTGTGGTTCGTCCTTCCGATCACCCGCAAGCGGATTCGGTGGAAGAGCTGCTTCTGCTTTCGCCAGGAGTCGCGATCCGGGACTCGGGGGCTTCGGGTGTGGGGGTGTCGCTGCGGGGAACGGACCCGAATCAGACTCTCATTGTACTCGATGACGTCCCCTTGAATCTTGGACTCGGGGGCGTTGATCTCCGTCAGATGAGTCTGGATTCTCTGGGGCGCCTCGATTTGCATCGGGGGGGATCGGCCCTCTTCGGAGCCCATGCGATTGGGGGAGCGCTGGTGATGAACAGTCGCGAAACCCCTCGCGGTGCGTGGAGTTTTGTCGGCACGAGTCTGGATTCCCTGGGTGAAATGGCGACTCGCGCCGGCTGGGGACATGGCACGGCATCCGGCGGCGGATTCGCGACCGTCAGCATACGGAACGCTGAGGGGGACTTTGCATTTGAAGATTCGAATGGGGCCGCCCGAATTCGAGAGAACAATGACCGATTGGCGCTGCATTTCTCGGGACGCGGGATGCGCCTCGTAGGGGATTCCAGTCGCATCACGTGGACACTTCATCATCATCAGGAGAATCGAGGTTCCCCGGGTGTCGAGCAGTTTCCCACCCGCAGCGCTCGGATGGACGATCTGTTCAATGTGGCCGTGATTCAATGGGCGACTCATGACGCGTGGCGTGGAGGCGATGTTCGCGCTGCTGTCTGGCATCAGTTGCGTCACTCGCATCATCAGGACCCCGCCCCCCAGCTTCCTCCCGGAATCGACAATGAACACCTGGATCAACGCGTGGGGGGCCATGTGGAACTGGATTGGCGTGGGGGCGAGTGGAGTTCACTTCGCACGCGCGTGGAGAGTGCCACCGAGTGGGCAGCCATCCGTCGATCGGAGGTGCACAGCCGTCCGACTCGAACACGCCTGGGTTGGATGCTCTCGGAGGAGATGGTGTTCTGGGATGAGCTTCTCCAACTGCTCGCGGGCGTCCGCCTGGATTGGAACGACGACACGGGCGCGAAGTGGATTCCGAGGGCGGGTGTCCTGGTTCGACCGAATCGTCACATCGCCATTCGACTGAACGGGAGTCGCGCGTACCGTCCACCCTCGTTTGAAGAACTGCATTTCGATGCGGGTCATGTTCGTGGGAATCCGGATCTTGGACCGGAGGATGCCTGGAGTGTGGACGCGGCGCTGGAGCTCGAGTGGAAGCGGTTCGGCGCCCGGGTCGGTGCGTTTCATCTGGCGATTGAGAACCTGATTCTCTTTCTGCCGAAAACCGCCTTTGTCTTCGAAGCCGACAACAGCCAGTCCGCGATCAGTCAGGGAATGGAGTCGGAGATGTGGTGGCGGCCTTTTCAAAGCACGGAAATTCGCGGGCAGTGGACCTGGATGGACGCCCGATTTGTCGATACGGAGCTGGCGCTTCCCGCCCGCAGCCCTCACCGTTTCAGCGCTCTGATTCGTCAGAAGTTCCATGGCTTGGACGCGTTTGTCAGTGTGGGCTGGCAGGAGGGCTTCTTCCTCGATCGTTTTGAGCAGCTCTCCGAGGAATCCCGATGGATGGTGAATGGGGGGATGCGGTACCGTCCGGTTTCCTGGGTGGATTTCGGCATCACGGGACGGAATCTACTCGACAAACGGGATGCGGTGGATTCACTTCAGCAACCGCTGCCGGGACGCTCCGTTCAATTGAGCCTTGCGTTTCATTTCGAGGAGAGGGCGAATGCATCGGATTGAACGTGTGTCTGGCCTTCTGGTGTTGGGATGCCTCCTATCGTGTTCCGTGCCCGTTGTGGACGAACCGGTTCCCATGGAGCCGGGTGTCTTCCATCATCCCCAGGGGATTGCGGTGGTCGAAGACCGGGTTCTCATCACAAATA
>CAVOCR010000002.1:0-20041 GCA_963694245.1 Myxococcota bacterium | reverse complement strand
CGCCGCGGCCGCCAGGTCTTGTGAACGTGAAGATCGTGAATCCACCTCCCTTTGTGGATGCACCGGGTGAGTCTGCGACGCTGGCGAACGGCTATCTCTATTTCAATCCGGTTCAGGTGTTCTCCGTGGATCCTGAAGAAGGCCTGGTTCAGGGCGGCCTCCCGGTCACGGTGACCGGGACTGGATTCACCGAGGGCTCCAAGGTGCTCTTTGGCAACAAGTCGGCCATCGATGTGGTCTGGGTCTCGGACGACACGCTGCATGCGGTCACTCCGATGGGACATGGCGTGGGCTCGGTGGATGTGCATGTGTCCAATTCCGAGGGCGTGGGCTCCCGAGAGGACGCATTCCTCTACTACGCGTTCCCCGAGATCGATTTCATCGCGCCTCCGAATGGTCCCGCGACCGGCGGCAATGAAGTCACGATTCATGGGGACGGTTTCATTGGCAAACCCCTGGTCAGCATCGGTGGCGAGTTCGTCGACATCGAGAGCACAACGGAAGAGGGAGCGCTGGTCGTGGTGGCTCCCGCGCATCCGCAGGGCGCAGTCGATGTCGAGATTGAGACCGAGTACGGGATCATCACAGCGGTGGGTGGATACACCTATTACGATGCGTTCTCCCCGGGCGGTGAGTTGGAGCTTCTCGGTGTTTCTCCGAGTTACGGAAGCATGGCCGGTGGCACCGATGTCTTCCTGACCGCTCAGGGCATCACCTCGGCTCAGGACTCCACCGTGTTGTTTGGGGATGTTGAGGGGGTGGTTCTCAGCGCCAATCCGCTCACACACATCGTGCATGTGCAGACTCCCGCTTCCGGGGAAGCGGATCTCGTCTCCGTGACGTTGACCAATTCCAATGGCTCCTCGACGTTGAATGGGGCGTATCTCTACGAGCACGCGTTGTCGATTGAGAACGTGTCACCTGGAGTCGGGCCGGTGTCGGGAGGATCCCAGATCACGATCTTTGGATCTGGATTCATCCAGGGCATGGAAGTGCGCATTGGCGCCCTTCCCGCAATGAACACCACGGTGATTGATGACGGGACACTGGAGGCGGTCACACCGCCAGGAAGCGGTGGATTTGTTCCCGTGACCGTGTCCTATCTGGGCGTGGACGCGGTGTTGGACAATGGATTCTTCTATCAGAGCCAGGGCATGGATCTCTTTCTGGTGGATCCGACCAGCGGGTCGATCGCGGGGGGAACCCTCGTTGAACTGGTGGGTTCAGGATTCCCGGGAAATGCGACGGTGTTTTTCAACGGACTTCCGGCGAGTCATGTGACGGTTCACGACTCGACGCTCATCACCGCCAAGACTCCTCCGGGACAGATTGGGACGGTTCCGGTGGAGATCAGCAGCCCCCAGGGCGGTGTCACCCTTCCGGACGCGTTCACCTACTACAATCCCGAGGCCTCTCTCGGCGGCACCTGGGGAGGGGACGTTGAAGGCGCGTTGAACATCACGGTGTTGAACATCAGCGACTCGTCACCGATTCCGGATGCGTTCGTGATTCTCTACACGGATCCGACCACGCCCTATCAGGGATTCACCAACACCCAGGGCCAGATCACTTTCAGTGGAATCGATGTGGGTGGCGAGCAGATGGTCTCAGTCTCGAAAGAGGGCTACGTGTCGAACACGGTGGTCGAATTCGACGCGGAGAACATCACCATCTATCTCGAGCCGATTCCGGATCCCTCATCGGGAAGCCCGCCCCCGGGAATCGCAGCACCGATGGTGACGGGAAAGCTGTTTGGTTTGAACAAGTACACGATCATCCCCATTGGAAGCTGTGCGTCGAAATTCGGTGCTCCGGCGCCCTTGTGTCAGATGTGTGCTTCCGACGCGAGCTGTGGTGGCGGAGCGATCTGCATGCCCCTTTCGACGGAAAGCACGACCAAGTACTGCCTCACGGAGTGCAATCAGCCAGCTGACTGCCCCGATGGGTTCTCCTGTGGTCAGATGGGGGGGTCCACGATCTGTCTGCCCTCTCCCGGCGAGAAGGTCGCACAATGCCATGGAAGCAAGCCGAACATCTTTGCGGCGGCGCTCGAAGATCCGCCCCCGAATGGCCTCGGTGCTCCGGGTCCTGGTGGAGATTGGGAAGTTCATGCCGAAGGCGACAACTACACGGTGTTTGCCTACCCCGGTGAGACGGCCATCGTCTGTTACGGCGGATACAAGGACTACGACACCGGGGCGTTTGTTCCGCTGACACTGGGCGTGGCGCGCCATGTCTTCACCGCTCCAGCGGAGACGACGGAGGACGTGGACATCGAGCTGAAACATCAAATGGATCGGGATGTCACGGTGATTCTGGACAATCCACCGATGAATCCGCCGCATTTCCAGGGCCTGTTCAACTGGCTGGATTTTGGTTCGGATGGCGTGATTGAGATGAAGCACTCCTTGACGACGTCCATGTTTGGGCAGCCGCTGACGGTGCAACGCCAGGTTCGGGAGTTCACCGGAAACATCCATGACGCGACCTTCTCGTTTCTGGGGGGTGGTTTCTCCCAGACGGAGGACAACACTCCCGTGAGCCTGGTGCTCGCACGCAATGTGACGAGCATCGAGGACGACACGATGTTCACGCTGCAGGGAGACACCTGGTCTTCCTTCGCGAGTGGAATCAAGGCCAACATCAATGGCTTGTGGGGTTCTTCGCCCACGAACATTCATGCGGTGGGTGCGAATGGTTCGATCGTGCATTACAACGGCGGCGGTTGGACTCTTCAGCAGACGCCCATTGATGATCTCGAGCTGCATGGCCTGTACGGGTTCGCAGAGAACGACATCCACGCGGTTGGGGACTCGGCGACCATCGTTCACTTTGATGGGCTGAGCTGGGAGATCCAGGAGGTCACGGGAGTGTTCTCCACTCTCAATGATGTCTGGGGTCCGGCTCCGGATGATGTCTATGCGGTCGGTCAGTACACCATGGCACATTACGATGGCGTGTCCTGGAGCAGCACCTTCATTGGACTTTCACCGAAGGACTATCAGGGGATTCATGGCGCGGATGGGTCCATGTTCGTCATTGCCAAGGCCGGATGGGTCTATTCGCTCAATGCCGCGGGGGCGTGGACCCCGGTGCAGTTGCCGGAAAAGAAGGACCTCTTTGGGGTGCATGCCTTCGCTGGCGACAGTGTCTTCGCAGTGGGCGCAGGCGGTACAGTGAGTCACTTCAATGGTGTGGAGTGGACCACGATGGAAACGCCGACCGAGAAGGACCTCTTCGCGGTGTGGGGCTCGTCGCCGAGCGATGTGTTCGCGGTGGGTGAGGCCGGTACCATCGTGCATTACGATGGCACCTCCTGGAGCGATCAGAGCGCGGAGGATCATACCAATCCGCTCGTGGCCATCTGGGGAGACGGCGCTGGTTTTGCGGTGTCCACGGGTTCGCATGAGTTCATTCTGGGACCCTTCCTCGAGGTTCCCGTGCCGGTCTATCCGGCAGAGAATGGCTTGATGACGGACTACGCCATTGATTTTGACGTCAAGGAAGGTGGGAATCCAGCTTCGTTCCACATGCTCTCGGTGACGGAACCGGGCATGATGGGGCCGGTCCCGGTCTGGTTCATGATCACGAATGGGGCGGTCAGCTATTTCGACCTGCCCGAATTTCCGAACATCGAGGGAACACCGGGCTTCCCGGTGGGGCCGCCGCTGACAGTGACGATGATCCGGACGTACAAGCCGGGCTTCGACATCAACAATTACGATTATACGGACTTCAACAATTTGGACTGGCGTTCCTGGGCGTACGACAAGTACGTCTTTTTCAAGGAATGATGTCTTCCGGGAGAGCCGGGTGAGGAAACACTTTTCCGTGAACGTTCGCGGGGGGGATTTCACCGGGTGCATACATCCCGCGGGGGAGGAGACGGGGCATGAAGACACCCCTGTTCTTCGCGATGCTGCTGCTTGCAGCATCCATGGTGATCGGCTGCTCAACAGAGCCGTCGGGTGAGACAACGGGCGATGAAAGCGGGGATGCGGTCGAGGAGACCGGTGAAGACGCTGATGACATCACGGACTCGCAAGAGGACGTGGATGTCGATTCTCCCGATGGTGAGACGACAGGCGATGAGACCGGAAGTGAGCCGGATGGGGTGGATGTGCCCGATCCTCCGGACACGACCGCCGTCAATACGCTGGTTCTCGAGGCGGTGTCGCTGGGCCCGAAGGGGACCATTCGATCGATGGTGTCTCTCGGCGATGGCACCCTCTTCGCAGTGGGTGACAATGGCACGGCGATTCGTTCGAGCGACGCGGGATGGAGTCCGGTGGACGTGGGAACGGACGCGGATCTCCACGGAGTCTGGGCCAAGGGCCCGAATCAGATCTTTGCCGTGGGATTTGGCGGAACCATCGTCCATTTTGATGGAACCGCGTGGGAGACCACCCAGATGCAAAGCGGGGTGGCGCTCCGTGCTGTCTATGGATTCTCGGATTCCATGGTCTATGCGGTGGGAGACAGCGGAACCATCCTCTTCTACGACGGGGAATCCTGGGAGTTGCAGACCAGCAATCTTCCCGTGAACCTGTATTCAGTATGGGGTTCGGATGGCCAGTCGATGTTCGCAGGTGGCGAGCAGGCGCAGGTTCTTCGGCTGGTGGGAGGCGAGTGGGTCTCGAGCACGGTCGCCGCGTCGGGAGTCGTCATTCACGCCTTGTGGGGAGACGGCTCCACTCAAGTGGTCGCTGCGGGCTCTCAGGGAGCGATTTCCCGCTGGAATGGTGTCGGCTGGAAGTCCCAGACCTCGAATGATTTCGATGGACGGGATCTGCACGCGCTCTGGGGTCTGGATGAAGACAATCTCCTCGCCGTGGGGAACCAGGGAACGATCCTCAAGTACAAGCCTGGAAATGAGAACTGGGATCTCACGGAAGTGAAGGGTCCGTTCAACAAGCAGCTGGATCTGCATGCGGTGGCGGGCAGTTCAAACGTCACCGGGACCGCTGTCGGGATCCATGCGGCAGGAGAAGACGCGGGATTTCTGGCTCTGGATGGAAATGACTGGGTGGACGCTTCGGGGGAGGTTCAGAGCGATCTGCATGCGTTGTGGATCACGGAAGACGTGGCCTGTGTCGCGGGAGATGGGGGGTTGATTCTCCGTCGGCGATCTTCGGGCTGGACCGGGGAGTTCACGGGAACGAATGCAGATTTGCACGGGCTCTGGGGGACGGAAGAGTCGCTCTGGGCTGTGGGTGATGAGTTTACCGTGCTCAAGCGGGACCAGGGGGTGTGGAACACTCTCGAATGGCCTTCGGATGTGCTTCAGAAGGTGGACCTCAGCGAGAACTATGACGTTCCGGAGCTGGAGGGTGTCTGGTCTGATGGGACCGTGACGTTTGTCGCGGGTGAGAAGGGTCAGGTCTATCGCTGGCAGGATGCAGCGTGGAGCAAGGAGGTCACAGCGACCAACTTCGGTCTGGTCGCCATGTGGGGGACGAGCCCCACCAATCTCTATGCCGTGGGTCAGCAGGGGACCATCGTTCATCGCGGTGAGGATGAGATCTGGCTGAAGGTCGCCTCCGGAACTCCCCATGCCTTGCGTCGTATCTGGGGTGATGGAGAGGGAACGGTCTGGGTCGTGGGTGATTTTGGAGTGCTCCTTCATGGAGATTCCGACGGATTTGAGCAGGTGGTGGATCCGAACTCGGCGCTCACCACGGCGGATTATCTCTATGGGGTCTGGGTGGCTCCCGAGGGTGACGTCATCTCCGTTGGTTTTTCGGGTCTTCTCCTGCAGGGGTCGACGGAAGGATTCACGAACATGGACACCGGCACGTTCCACATTCTGGAAGCCGTGATGGGTTCCAGTGCAGATGATTTCTTTGTCGCGGGCCGGACGGGAACGCTGCTTCGTCATCGAAAGGATTGAGCGGATGAGTTTGCGAATGAGAGGAAATGGAATGGGTCGGATCGCGTCGACGATGGGTGTCGGGTTGTGTGTTGTTCTTCTGGCGATTTCTGCGGGCGGTTGTTCGTCGGGGACCGAGACCTCTGAGAGCGGAAGCGCCAGTGGTGACGAGCCTCAGAAGGGCAGCTGTTGCGGTTCCAACCAGACGGCGGGGTGTGATGATGCGGCCTGTGAGGAAGCGGTCTGTGCGTTGAATCCCAGCTGTTGTGAAGTGGTCTGGGATACGCTGTGCGTGGTCGATTATGTCATCGCGCAGGATCTCTGTTCGGGGTTTTGTGAGCCCGTGGATGGCGGTGAGGATGACGCGGGTGAAGCATCGGGCGATGCCGAAGAGGGAAGCGCGTCCGGTGAGGAGGATGCTGGCGAAGGATCCGGCGGTGGAGTCGGCGAGGGGGGCCCCTGTGCATTCTGGGACCAGGATTGCCAGGAGGGCTTGAACTGCTATCCCGCGGGGGGCTCGGATTTTCAATGCAAGGCGCCCACGAACTCGAAGCAGTCTGGGGAGCTCTGCGATGCGCACACGGATTGTGAAATCGAGCGTCAGATTTGTGCGAGCGGTGTCTGTGTGGACGCCTGCAGCATTGATGAGTTCGCGGCGAACGCGCCGATCTGCGTGGATGATTGTGAATACGGATTTGATGCGGTCGACATTGATGCCCAGCTGGGCCAATGCCTCGGGGATTCGACCGTGGGAGAATGGGTCCAGGTGCTTCCCGACAACATCTCGAAGGAGAACGTCTTCAAGGGGATCTGGATGTCTGGCGTGGACGACATTCACCTCGCGGGAGCGAATGGTGTGGGTGTTCACCATGATGGAGAATTCTGGGATGTCGTGACCGAGGGCTTCTGGGCCAACATGAATGGCATCTGGGGCTTCGCGCCGGATGATGTGTGGTCGGTCGGAATCGCCGGTCAAATCCTGCATTACAACGGCAACAACTGGGTCGAACCCGGTGGGTGCACGACGGATTCCGATTGCAATGATTCCGATGAGTGCACGTCCGAAACCTGCTCTCCAGAGGGAGAGTGCGTGTATGTCTCCACGGGCGGAGCCGAGTGTTGCGGTGGAACGGTCTACACACAGTCCTGGGATGATGGAACTCTCGGCGGATGGATGGTGGTGGACCTCTACGATCCGCCGGTCGCAGAACTGGACGGAGGCGTGCTCTGGAACGTCGTCAATGTCACGGGTCTGGATGGGAGTCCTCGTTTCACGAGCCCGCTTCATTCCCTGTACTTTGGGAATTCGGATCAGCCCTGTTTGAAGGATCCGGCTCTGCTGTGCCCGAGCTATGTGGGGAACGGCGGCCTGGTGGGTTCGACCGCGACGAGTCCGGCGTTCACGCTTCCGCCTTCTGGACAGGCCACGGTCTCGTTTGAGGCCTTCATCAGTACGGAGGCTGGCCCCTCCTTTGATCTCTTCACCGTCAATGTCGTGAGCAATGGCTCCGTCACCAATGTGTGGAGCAAGGACACCATTCATACGAATTTCGTCCCCTATTCTGCTGACTTGAGTGAGTTTGTCGGGAAGACGATTCAGCTTCAGCTCTTCTTTGATTCTGGAGATGCGCTCTTCAACGAGACGGAAGGGGTCTACATTGACGACATCGTCGTCACGAGTGAATGCGGCTCGACGGCTTCGACGACCGCGACCTTCCCGACTCTTTTTGATGTCTGGGGTTCTTCTCCCGACAACATCTATGGCGTGGGGATTGGGGGCGTTGTCGTTCATTACGATGGGACTTCCTGGAAAGAGGAGAGCTTCTCGACGAATGAGGGGCCCTGGGATGTGCTCGGGATGCATGGGTTCGAGTCGAATCAAATCGCCGTGGGTTCGGATGGCCTGGTGCTGAACATCAATGAGGGGGCTGTCTCCAATGAGATTACGGGAGTGACTGCCGCCCTCTCTGCGGTCTGGGGCAATTCACTGGTCGACATGTACGCGGTGGGACAGTCCGGAGTGGTGTTGCACAGAACGGCTTCGGGCTGGAGCACGCAGGTCATTGGGACGGCGGCGAATCTTCATGGCGTCTGGGGCGCGGGGAGTTTTGAGGTTCTCGTGGTCGGTGATGCCGGGACCATCGTTCGCCAGCAGAGCGGAATCTGGAATCCGGAAGCGTCCGGTGTGACGGTTCAATTGAATGACGTCTGGACGTTGGATTCTCAAAATGCGTGGGCGGTTGGAGCTCAGGGAACGATTCTTCGCAACGCGGGTGCAGGACTCGGTTGGATTGGAGACGCGTCGGGGGTCGCCAATGATCTGGTCGCAGTGCATGGAAGCAGCGCGGACAATGTCTGGTCTGTTGGTTTGCAGGGCAAGATCCTGAAGTACGACGGGGCCAACTGGGCGGATGTCTCCTCTCCTGTCACGCTGGACTGGGCGGATGTCTGGGCCGGTGAAGTGAACAAGACCGTGGTGGTGGGCGCTCAAGGCGTGATCATTCGGAATGATGGAGAGCAGTGGTCGGAGATGGTCAATCCCCATGCGGGCACGGGCATTACGACGATCTGGGGCAACAGCTGGGATGACCTCTACGCCGGAGGCAACGGATTCATCATTCATTATGATGGAAATGAGGAGGGAGCATGGACCTCTCATGCCTCGACGTTTGCGGTGCAGACCTGGCGCGGCGTGTGCGGTTCTGGGCCCGACAACGTGTTTGTCGTGGGTGCAGGGGGAGCGATCATTCGCTGGGACGGAAAGAAATGGGGCGGCGTTCCCATGGAGCCCGATCAGCCGGGGGATGCCGAGAATCCGCCGGAGCCGATCACGGATCTCTTCTATGGATGCTGGGCCCTGGATGGGGATTCTGCGTGGGCTGTGGGTGAAAACGGGCGGGTTGTGGAGCTGGATGGCGGTCAGTTCAAAAAAAGTGACAACCCGATTCCGGTGTCTCTCCGAAAGGTCTACGCGCCCAAGAAAAACCTCGTGTTCGCAGTGGGGATCGAGGGTTTGATCCTGACGTCTCGCGGTGTCGGAACCAAGTGGCAACCGATGAACTCCGGCTCTGTGGCAGGCTTGTTCGGCATTCATGGAACCAGCCTCGAAGACATCACGGCCGTGGGCGATCTCGGAACGATTCTACGCTTCATTCCATGGGACGCAGCCTATGATGGAGAGGAATGAGATCGCGGTCATTCGTTCATGAAATTTGAATCGGCGTTTTTTCGCCGATATCCTATGCCACGGACGCGGATGTTTCTCCGCATGCAGGGGGTGGCGACGAATCGTTTCATGAGTGTTCTTCTTTTCCATCGATGGGGTTGGAACGTCGCTTCGATTGCGCTGGCGGTGGGATTTGTGTGGATGGTGTCCACACCACAGACCGCCGCCGCCAAATCCTTGAGCAACCATTGTCCCGGCGACATCACCTATGAGGGCAATTGCACAGGCGACGTGCTCCAATGGTGTGAGAACGGCGAGATCATTCAGATCGACTGCTCTGAACAGGGCAGTGTCTGTGCGTGGAGCGACTCCAAGGACTTCTACACCTGCATGGATGCGAATCCAGTTCAGAACGAATGCGAAATCTATGGGAATCTGACCTGGTCGGGAGACTGCCTGGATGGGCACACGCTCGTGTGGTGCAGCAACGGCTCCATTGAAACGCTGGTCTGCCAGGAGGGCATGAGCTGTGGGTGGGACGCATCCGCTCAGGAATACAATTGCATGGGAGATTCCTTCTCCGAAGGGTCTGCAGGCTCGGACGGGGGAGCGGAGCCCAGCGAGGGCGGCGAAGAAGAGCAGACTGGCGGCGAGGAGTCCACCGAGTCGCAGGATGTCATCCCGCCAGTGCCCTCGGCACGAAATGATGACGACGACATCGCGGAGCAGGCGCAGGTCATTCGCGGAAATTCGCCACCCTCCAATGGAAAGGAAGATGACTCCCAACCTTCGTTTTTTGAAGCCACCGAGGGAGAGCCCAGTGGGGGATGCAGCACAGCGAACCCGATCGCTCCAGGAGGGATCCTGATTGGGATGGGCATGTTCCTCTGGTTCCGCTCGAGAGAGCGCTCTCTCTCCTGATCTTCGACCCCTCGTCTGCCCAAATCTGAAGCCCTGTGCTAGCGTGACGTCGCTGTGATCAACGATTTTCTGCGTACCGACGCGCATCCCGCGCGAAATGACCTGCCTCTTCTCGATTCGGAGGTGTTGGGGCCAGTACGTCTTCGTTCCCGATGTTCTGAGTGGTTGTCCATTCCGGAAGAGCAGATTCTTCTTGGGGACGATCCCGATGAGCTGATCGCGCTGATTGCACGCACGATGGTGGACCCCGAAGAGCGAGTGGCGGTGTTTCAGCCGTGTCCCGAGGGGCATCTGAACGCGGTTCTCCAGGCTGGCGGAAGGTATGTGGATTGCGGTCGAAGTCTCGACTGGGCTCCCCGCATGGATGGGTTGGAGCTGGTGGTGGGAGATGGCGCTGTGGTCGTCTTGATCGCGTTGCCCAACAGTCCAGTGGATGGGGGGGATGCGGGGGAGATCATGACCCGCATTGAAGCGCTCTCTGTGAGCAGCACGGTTCGATGCGTTCTCGTGGATCGGCGGCATGATCGGGGAAGGATCTCTGCATTTTCCAGGCCCTCGATTCTTCAGTTGGCGTCCATGCCCTGTACGGATTCGTCTCATCTGCATGCACTTGTCGGTTCTCCTCAGTGCATTGAGGCCCTGGCACGAATGCGGGGGCGGGCCGGCCTGGAAGATCGGGATATTGCGGAGCAATGGGCTGGAGACAGTCCGCATTTGATGGAAGCGCTCGTTCGTCAGGGTTTCGAAGGCGTGGTGGTCGCTGAAGGTGTTTGGATTCAGAACCCCGGAACTTCTTCGAGTGAACTGGCGGTCCGTTTGCGGGAACGTGGGTTTGAAGTGAGAGTGTCTCAGCATCATGCATGGCGAGAGGGCCTGCTGGTCACGTCGTTGGGCGGAGGAGAGAGCAGATGAAGAGGGGAATGTCCGGGTCGATTCGGGTGTCGATCGCTTTGGTCGCCGGCCTCATGGGCTGCACGAAAATGGAGTCGGAGGCGCCTCCGACGCTTTCCGAGGTGGTGCTCATCGACGAGTCCCAGGAAGCGGTCGACAAGAAGAAGGCGCTCGACGTCAAGATGAAGAAGAAAGGAAAGCCTCTGGCCATCGGAGGCTGTCATGAACGATGCAGCGACCACGCAGTCAGCTTCCAGAACTATCTCGAAGCGCTGCGAACGGAGGGATCGGAGGCAACCATTCCCTTTTTGGAGACCTCCGAGATGGTGCATGACGGGGCGCGCCGAGGGGATGTCTGGGTACAGGAGTGGAAGGATGGGGCGCTGAAGAAGCGAAAAGCATCGATTCTGGAGTTCGGCAAGGAGATCGGTGCCTGGGTCGGAAAGACGACACCGGAGGCATTGGATGTCGCCATTGCCACGGGAATTTCATTCGAGGAAGACGATGAACCCGGGTATGTTGTTCGTTTTCGGCACCCCCCGATCGCGGGAGATGCCTCCTCCCCCGTGTGGATGTATCGCCTTCAAAAGAGGGGATGGGAGTGGTTGATCTCGGAGATTCGCATGCAATCGCTTTGATGCGGGCTCATTTTCCGATGCAGAACTCACGAAAGATCTGATCGAGCACATCTTCGATGGTGGAATGCCCCACGATGCGGCCCACGGCTTCCAGAGCGAGCTGCAGCTCTCCGGCGACAATCTCCCATGGCATCTTGTCCCGAATGGCCGTGGCGGCTGCCTGAAGACTCTCAGCGGCGTCTTCCAATGCATTCAAATGACGTTCTCGAGTGACGATGATGTCGTGCGCTCCGGGGTCCCGGTTCAGTCCGGCCCGCTGGGTGATCGTCGCGATGAGTTCGGAGATGCCTTCGCCCGTTGTCGAGGAGACGGGGAGGGTTTCGTTTGGAAAGCGCTCCCAGGAGGCATCGGTCGGGAGATCGGATTTCGAGCGGACATCGATGCAGGTCGGGTCGGGCATTTCGCTTCGCTCGGGATCAACGCAGGCCTCTTCTGTTCCGTCGTGGAGCCATAGCACGAGATCCGCGGCGGATATCCGATCGTGTGATCGGGCGACGCCTTCGCTCTCGACCAGGTCGGTGGTCTCCCTCAATCCCGCCGTGTCGACGAGTACGACGGGGACTCCTTCGAGATCGGCTTCTTCCTCCAGGTAGTCTCTCGTGGTCCCGGCGACGGGGGTCACGATGGCGCGTGAATCCTGGAGAAGTGCGTTGAAGAGGCTCGATTTCCCCGCATTGGGACGACCCGCGATGGCGACTCGGATGCCCTCCCGCGTCAATTTCCCCTGGTTCCAGGTGGCGGCAAGGGCTTCGATTTCGAGGCGGGTCGTGTCCATCGCTGTGGCAAGAGCTTCCGCTGCGAACTGGGGAACGTCTTCTTCCACGAAGTCGATGTTCACCTCGAGATGCGCGATCGTCGTGATGATTTCGGAACGAAATCCATCGATCACCGCGCTCAATTGTCCTCCCAGCTGGGCGTGGGCAGCTTCCAGTCCAGCTTCTGTTCGAGCATCTACGATGTCGAGCACCGCCTCTGCCTGCGCGAGGTCCATTTTCCCGTTGAGGAAGGCACGGCGCGTGAATTCACCCGGTTCGGCGACCCGAGCTCCAGCCGCCAGGGATGCGCGGAGTACGCGACCCATGTTTCGGCTTCCCCCATGGCAATGAAGTTCCACGACGTGTTCGCCGGTATAGGTTCGGGGACCCGGCATCCATGCGATCAGTCCCCGGTCGATCGTTTCGTCGGAGCGGGGATCGACAAAGGCGACATACTGAAGCTTCCGGGGTTCTGGCTCGGATGAAACGCTGGGGGCGATGCTCTGTAGAATCGCGAGTGATTCAGGGCCACTGATGCGGATCACGCCCATTCCCGCCGCATGTGCGGGAGTGGCGAAAGCAGCAATGGTGTCCGTTCGTTCCATGGTGGAGCGAATCCTGCCGCGCATCGCATTCCTTTACAATGGGATCTTGCTCAACCTCGCCATTGCATTGACTTTGAGGCGTTGCGGTGCTACCCGTGAGCGAGAGATCTCACCTGGGAAGAGTTGGGATTTCAACGTTGTAAACGAGTCAGGTCAACACACACACGCATCCATGAAAGACGTGTTTAGTTCTTGTTTCAATTGGATGTGGACAATGCACTTTCGTGCATCGTCAGCAATGGGGAAATCATGCATCAGAAAGGGACAGTGAAGTGGTTCAACAACGCCAAGGGATTTGGATTCATCACAGCGGATGAAGGCGGGGATCGCGATATCTTCGTGCATTACAGCGCGTTGGACCAGGATGGGTACCGAACCCTTCGCGAGGGTGATTCTGTTGAGTTTGAACTCGTGGATGGCCCGAAGGGTCCGTCGGCGAGTGAGGTGAAGTGTCTCGCTCAAGAATCAGTAGAGGCAGAGCCTCAAGAATCAGTAGAGGCAGAGCCTCAAGAATCAGAAGAGGCAGAGCCTCAAGAATCAGAAGAGGCAGAGCCTCAAGAATCAGAAGACGTAGAACAGTTGGCCCAGTTCGCGTAATACGCTGACTGGGCCCTGGGTTTCGCCCTTTCAGATGTCCATTGGCCCGCCCCCTGTTTTCCTGAAGTTTTTCGACGTGCATGGAGCGTTGGGTGGCATCGTTGTATGCTTTCCGCATGAAATCAGGACTCAGTGCGGATGTGAACCCCTCCTTTCAGCCAGAGGACTCCTCCAGGCTGAGCTGGCATCCTCATGGTCGGTTCGTTCGAGTCGGGGACCATGTTCTTCATTATGTGGATCTCGGGGATCCTGAGGCCCCTCCTCTCCTCCTTCTTCACGGATATCTGCTGAGTTCCTGGACCTGGCGCTTCAATCTGGAAGCGCTGGCGAAACATCACCGCGTGATCGCCCCGTGCCATCTGGGATCCGGGTATTCCGATCGCCCTCGTGAAATGAGCGGGATCCGGGACATGACGAACGCCATCGCGGGTCTTCTGGATGTGCTTGAAATCGCAAAGACCTCGCTTGTGGGTCTGTCGATGGGGGGGGCTGTTTCACTTCAACTTGCGCTCGATCATCCTGAGCGCGTGGATCGTTTGATTCTGGAGGACTCCGCAGGAGTTCGTTGGAAAGTCCCCGCGATGTTGCGTCGCGTACCGGTCTGGTTGGCGGCTCAGCCATTGAAGCTCCTCCCAACGCGAATGCTGCTGAAATGGATTCTCAACCATCACGTGTACGAGAACTTCCCTGTGGATGAACGCTACATGGAAGGGCTGATGCGTCCGCTCATGGCATCTGGAACCCGGGAATGTGCCATTGCGGTGGCGAAAGCGATGGCGCATGACGTTACCTGCATCGGAGAACGACTGGGCCAGGTGACACAAGAGACCCTGATTCTATGGGGTCGTGAGGATCGTATTCTCTCGCTCAAGGTGGGGCGTATCTTTGAGCGTCGGATTCCAGATTCCCGGCTCGTGATCGTGGATCAATGCGGACATTGTCCGCATGAGGAATATCCGGAGCGGTTCAATCGCGAGGTGTTGGATTTTCTGGAGTCTGGTAATTCGAAGAAGGTCTAGGCGGGCAGGAGTTCCAGCACGGCTTCATCCACCTGAACAATCTGGATCTGGTAGTGAAGCGCCTCTCCCGCGAGGGGGTGATTGAAGTCCGCGGTGACGGCTTCTTCTCCGATCTCGACGATCCGACCCATCATCTGGGTTCCCTTGTCCCGAAGGAAGAGCTGTCGACCCACGCCGAGGCTGCTCTTGTGGGAGATGTCCTGACAGGCGATGGTTTTCATCAGCTCAGCGTCATGCACCCCGAAGGCCTCTTCGGGGGGAATGATGAACTCCCGTTCATCGCCCGGTTGCATTCCGAGGATCCGCTTCTCGAGTCCGAGAATGGTTTCTCCTCGTCCGCAGACGATTTCAAGTGGGCTGTCCGGGGCGGATGCGTCGAACTCTTCACCGCTTGCGAGGCAAACACGATAATGCATTTTGACGCGCCGGTTCTTGCGAACTCGAAGACGATTGGGGCTCTCGTAGCGACTCGATTTGCGACCCATGTGATTCCGTTGAGTGTGGTGTGCCTGTTTGCCGGTTTCGCCCCCGGCGGGCCCGTGTTGAAGCGGGCCCGTGTTGAAGCGGGCCCCAGTTAAAGCGCTTTGGGGGATTTTGGTCAAGGCTTTTTTTGACTTGGATCCAGACGGGATTGCCTGCCTCCATTCAGAGTCAAAACCCGCGGTTTCCGGGAATCATTCCCTGCCAGGACCCAGGTCTGATCCACTGGGATCCAGCATCTCTGAAATTCGCCGGATTGCGGGGAGCGAATCCGGGAGATCGCCGAGCCCGGCGATTCCCCCGACAGCCCTTTCAAACACAGTGCTGCTGGGGTTTTTGGAGGCGCTGTCAAAGCGCTCATGGAGCGCTTTCAGGCCGGTTTGATAGGCAATCCATTCGGTGATCTGCGCCCGGGTTCGTTCGAGATTGATGCGAGCGAGGTCCAGAGCATCCTCTCCTTTCGCGTTGGACAGGGTCTTTTGTTGGATCTGGGCGATGTGTTCGAGTTGTTGCAATCGTCCGGAGGATTGCTCCGTCATTCCTTCCAGTCGAATGCGAGCGCTCGTGATTCGTTCGTCCCGTGTGAGAGGGGGCTCCGCCTGGGGATCCTCCTCCTCTTGTTTGCGTCGAAAGAACACGATCGCTCCGAGGGCGATGCAGAGGACGAGTGCGAGGTTTCCGAGTGGCAGGGCATGCATGCTGAGGAGCACCCGATATCCAATCCAGAGTCCAAAGGCGAGGGAGAGGATTTTTCCGACGGAAAACGAACGGGATCCGTCGGGTCCGGGTGTCGGCATGCTGCGACGGATCAAACGCCATGCGATCCAGACGCCCCAGGCGGTGAACAGGAGGCGGAAGAGGGTCGACATCATACGGTTTCTCCAAGGACAAAACCGAGCGCATGCAGCTGATCTGTTGCCTGGGCAGCCCAGCCTCGATTGGCCGCGGGGCTGGCGGGGCTCGGATGCAGGATTCGACCGAATTCCACGTCGTGATGCTCGAGCGCCTTTCGTGCCCGGTCTTCTGCGAACACGCCGACTCCAATGACCATCCGAGGGCGGAGAGCATCGATGAGGTGGCGTAGGAAGACATCGCATGCTGCGAACAACGGGGTGCGTTCCTTCGCTGGAAGCTTGTCGGGAGTCCGGTTCCTTCCGCTCTCCTCCATGAAGGAAAGTGGACAGTAGTTGGCGATGAAGAATCGCTCGAAAAACGCGTCTGGACTGTTGAACTTCTCTGCCGCCCATTCCCATACCCGTCGTCCACTCACTTCGCTGCGGGGGCAGTCGTGTCCCTGAATGGGACGTTTGGGATGTTCGTGTTCGGGGCGCTGGAGCGGGCCATCGAGTCTCAACCAGTCGCGGACGGACGCGATTTCACCGAAGGGGATCCCGGTCTGGGCCATGCCCCAGGGCCCCGGGTTCATTCCAATGAGCACCGCGTCCACGCCGGGTCGGGCATGACGCTGGAGGTATTGGGTCCAGGGGTGACGGGCGTATTCAAATGGATTGTAGACGTGGGTCACGGGTGCATCGAATCGCATCCGTGCGAGGGATTCATTCAGGGCATCTGTGTGGATTCCCGCGAGATCGTTGACGCTCATGGGTGCCGAGCATAGCAGGGAATGGCGGTGTCGGGGATGCTGAACAAAAAAAATTCACCCGAGCCAGAAAGCATCTTTCTGGCTCGGGTGAATGAAGGAGTGCTCCGTTAGGAACAGCGGCGCTACCGCATCTCAAGAGATGGTGCATTCCCTGGAATCTACATGCAGCTTGAACACACAACCAACAACCACAACAACAGCCCACGAACTTGAATTCACATCAATTGCCAACCAGTCACAACCAGCGCTCAATGAACTTCCAATCCAAACTCTACAAGGACTTCAACACAACATCAGCTTCAACAAACAACCAACAAGAGCTTCAACATCAACGGGAACTACAGCTTCAACATCGCTACAACGGGAGAGAGAACATTCCAGGGAACTACCACACCATTTCAGAGAACACGCGGAGGTCATGCCGCCACTTGCCTTATTACAAAGCAACGGGCGTGCCATGAATCCCAACCCATTGAAAGTACAAGGATTTCTTGTTTCCTCCGGGAGGGCGCAAGGGTCGATGGGGTCTGTTGACCCCCTCGTTTTGGAGAGAATGATGCCGGAGGTGGGGTCAACGGACCCCTTTTGGGGCTTCGGGCATGTGTTCTGACCATGTGAAAATCATTGTTCCGTGGAATACATGCATCGCAGTGGGCCGTTTATCGGGTGGGGCTGGGACCCCCCGGTGGGCTCATTGAACGAAGAGATGGTCGGTTCCTTCGATCCATCCCAATGAATTCAGAATGGCGCGGATTTCTGCGCGGGCGCCTTTGACACCGACAGCTCCCAGGAGGGGAAGTCCTCGATGCCGGTCGACCTCGGAGGCGTCGAGGACGGGCACTTGATTGTCGATCCTGCCCCCAATCTTTCGGGGGTCGATATCGAGGAATCGAACGACATCGACGCCTTCTTGAGCCAGGGCCTTGCGCCATTTCTTCCCGTCGGGTCCGGCTCCCCAGATCTGGACTTCCCGTCGTTCCTGGAGCCAGTCCCGTGCGAGTGCCTGGGCTTTGAGGCGTCGAAAGGCGTCCGGGCGGTAGCGCGGATCCCTTCGGCTCAATCGATGGGTGCTTTCGCGCCAGTCGAGGAGTGGGCGGTTCACCTTTCCGAGTCGATGTCCCGCGCCGTGGAATCGCAGCCAGAGGTCGTAGTCTTCTGGGAAGTCGCCGTTGCGATATCCGCCGAGTGCTTTCAACGCGTCCGCACGGAGAGTTGCGGAGGGGTGCGCGAGGGGGGACTCGACGAAGATCTCCCGGCCGATTTCGTCGGGGCTCACGAGGCTGTTGAGCCAGTCGAGATAATGCCGCATTCCCCCGGTGGTCTCCTTCGCCGGGAATGCGGTCACGAGACAGCCAATCACGGAGAGGTCCGGGTGGTTTTCTCCATGCAGGAGTTGCGCTTCGAATCGCTCTGGGTGACAGCGGTCGTCGGCATCCATGCGTGCGATCCACGGTGCGCGGCAGCGCGTGATGCCCGTATTGAGCGCGTCGACGATTCCGGAACCTTGATTGGGGAGGACATGGATGCGGGGATCGTTCAGCTCCCGGAGGATTTCCCGAGAGTTGTCTGTTGAGCCGTCATCCACTGCGATGAGTTCCCAGCGGGGCTCGGTCTGCTCCAGAAGGCTCTCGGCGGCCTCTTGAAGGGTATCGGCTGCATCCTTGAAGGGGAGAAGCACGCTGAGGCGAAGGGGACTCATGTGGGAGAGAAGAGTTTCTCGATGTTCTCAGGGGGTCTCCCGATCACCGCCCTCTCCCCTGCGATCACGACGGGTCTCTCGATGAGAGCGGGATGTTCGGACATGGCCAGCATCCGCGTGTTGTCATCGGCGTGTGCGAGCTTCAGGTCCTGGAAGATCGTCTCCTTCGTTCGCATCATGGCGAGAGGGGTGACGCCGAGGCAGGCCGCGATCGCTTGAATCTCTGCGGCGCTTGGAGGGGTCTTCAGGTATTCGCGAATGGTCGGCTCCACGCCGCGGTCGCGGAGCATTTGCAGCGTGGTGCGGGACTTGCTGCAGCGGGGGTTGTGCCAGATCGTGATGTCCATCGAATCTCCAGAAGACGGGTGTGGCGGGCACATTAACAGAGCGTCCCGGGTGGGAAAAGCCGTATGCGTGACAGGTGGGTGCGCCCTTCGTATGATGCGCGAACCGCCGATGTCGGTGAGCACGGAGCAGGCATGAAGAAGATCAAGCCGATCAGTGGATTTCCAGAGTGGACGCCCGAGCAGCGCATGGTGGAGCAGGAAGTGCTCCGCATCATTCAGGAGAAGTTTGAACTCTTTGGGTTTGCGCCGCTGGAGACGCGTTCGGTGGAGCCCCTCGAGCATCTGCTCAAGAAAGGCGAGACCGACAAGGAAATCTATGTGTTGAAGCGCTTGCAGGCGGAGTCGGATGAGGGGGCCCGTCTGGGGCTTCATTTTGATCTGACGATCCCCTTTGCGCGCTATCTGATGCAGAACCGCGCCAACATGGTCTTTCCCGTCAAGCGGTACCAGATCCAGAAGGTATGGCGGGGGGAGCGTCCCCAGGAGGGGCGCTATCGCGAGTTCTACCAGGCGGACATCGATGTCGTCGCTCAGGACAGCCTGCCCCTTCAGTTTGATGCAGAGATGCCGCGGCTTCTTCATGAGGTCGCGACGGCGCTCCCCATGCCTCCGATCACCGTGATGGTGAACAATCGAAAGGTGATGGAGGGGTATTATCGGGGGTTGGGCATCGAAGAGATCACGCCGGTGCTTCGAACCGTCGACAAGCTCGCAAAGATTGGCCATGACGGGGTCGTGAAGGTCCTCGTCGAGGAGGTCGGTCTGACGTCGGAGACGGCGGAGAAATGCCTCGCGCTCGCATCCATCCGCTCCGAGGACAGCTCGTTCGTCGCGGCGATTCGCGCTCTCGGAGTGGAACATCCGATTCTGGAGGAGGGTCTCGCCGAGCTGGGGTTTGTCATGGATCAACTCGCGGATCTTCCCGCGGGCGCCATTGTCGCCGACATGTCGATCGCACGTGGACTGGACTACTACACAGGCACGGTCTACGAGGGCGTGATGCAGGGCCTGGAGGGATTGGGAGCCGTGTGTTCCGGGGGCCGTTACGACAACCTCGTGGATGGCGGAAACATTCCCTTTCCGGGGGTGGGCGTCTCATTTGGTGTCACCCGGATCCTGGGCAAGCTCTTCGGGGATGGCCACATCGAGGCGAGTCGGAAGACCCCCTCGGCGGTGTTGATCGCGTTGCCCTCCGATGAGCAGCGGAAGGAGTCGGTCGCGGTGGCGACGGCGCTTCGCGCGCGGGGCATCTGTTGTGAGGTCTATCATCTGCCTCAGAAATACGGGAAGCAGATCCGGTATGCGGAGCGAAAGGGCATTCCCTTTGTCTGGTTCCCGGAAGGCGACGACTCCGCGAGCCACGAGGTGCGGGACATTCGGAGCGGGGAGCAGGCGTCGGTCGACCCTGCGAGCTGGTCGCCTCCCGCAGAGGACCTCTCGGTTCAGATCAA
>CAVOCR010000001.1:0-27574 GCA_963694245.1 Myxococcota bacterium | reverse complement strand
GCGACACCTGTTCTCAGGGATGGCGGAAGACACCCCTCCCTACGACAACAATGGCGTCTATCAAGGAGCCAACAGCAAACGAACCGTCGAGGTGATCCCCGGTTTTCGAGTGGAAGCACAGACCCTGGGAAAAGAACTCTTCGGGGATCCGAGCGTCATCGAAGCTCTGGACGATTTTGTCGTCGCTCTCAAGGCCAACGACACCGTGGCGATCGCCGACATGATCACGAAGCTGGACGACGCCATTCACGCAATGAGTCTCGAGCATGTGTCGATCGGTGGACGACTGAAGAATGTCGAGGAGAGCCAGGTGCTCCTCGAAGATCTCACGCTGCGAACAAAAATTCAGCGAGCGGAGAGCGAAGACCTCGATCTCGCATCCGCGATTACAGAATTGAACACTGCAGAGCTCGCCATGTCGGGCGCCATCCAGGCCTCCAAACGGCTCATGGGTGCAAGCGCACTGCGGTGGTTGTCATAACGCCTGGGAAAGTCCCCAGGTACAACGAATTGGGAGAGGAGGGGTTGCTCGCAACCGAACGCATTTAAGTTCAGACTCTGAACTCACGTTGTCTCTTGTGGAATGGTTCAGACCCCACTTTGAACCCTCCACAAATAAAGGAGACGCGAAAGGGTCCACGGGTGAACTTGAACTCGCGTCACCCCACCAAGGTCGATAGGTTGCACGCCACAGTCGCCCCCTCTCTCCCTCTCTTGCGAAAGGAATTGATTTCATGGTTTCGAACATATCAGGTCTGGTCTCGGGAATGGACACCAACGCGATCATCGACGCGATGGTGAATGTCGAGAAAATCCAGATCAAGAACTGGGAATCTCAGAAGTCGGGTCTGAACGTCAAAATCTCCAAGATTGGAGAGATCAAAAGCAAGCTGAATGACCTCACGGCATTCCTCGAGGAGTTCAAGACCGAAGCCGACATTCTGGGCTACAGCGGTACCACCAGTGATGAAGAAGTCCTCTCGTTGACGACTGCGGGTTCCGCTCTTCCCGGAAGTTACGATGTCGACGTCACTAGTTTGGCGGTGAGTGAGAAAGACCGGTCCACTGCCTTCACGGGGAGCAATGACACGGTCAAGGGGGGAACCCTGACCCTCACCGTGAAAGACGAAGACCCCATCGACGTCATCATCACAGATGAAATGTCCGTTCAGGACACGGCAGATGCAATCAACGCCGCAGGAGCGAGCGTGTTCGCCTCCCTGATCAACGACGGAACCAGCACCTACATCCAGATCGCGTCGAAGGACACGGGCCACGTGATTGGAGGGGCGGCGGACGACGCGATCATCATCAGTGAATCCTACACCGGGGCCGCCGGAACGGAACTGAACTTCACCCAGATCACGCAGGCTTCAAACGCCACGTTCACGCTGGATGGGCTGAACGTCGAACAGGAGACCAACACCGTCACGGACGTGTTGGAAGGCATCACGCTCAATCTGCTGAAGACGGGAACCGCGGAAGTGAAAATTGAAGCGAACAAAACGGAGACAAAGGAAAACCTCGAGGAGTTCGTCTCGAAATACAACGACGCCCTCTCGCTCGTGGCCAAGGATCTCAAATCCACGGAAGCCACGAACTTCAACTATTCGCTGGCCGGTGACTCGACGCTCAAGCGATTGAAGTCCGACATGATGGGAGTCATCTCGAACTTTGTGACCGGCTCCACGGGGTCCTTCAATGCCCTCGCGCAAATCGGCATCAAGACCGACGGGACTGGAAAGCTCAAGATCGACGACGACGATCTCGATGAAGCGATGAACAAGGACATGTCCTCCATTGCTTCCATGTTCACGGCGGCGGACACCGGACTTTCAGACTACCTGACGACGAAGATCGAAGTGTACACTGAGGATCTCGAGGGATTGTTCAAGACCAAGACGGACTCCTACAGTGATCGCATCGATCGCCTGGACGACAGCATCAGCGACAAGAACCGAAAGATCGAAGCGCTCGTGACTCGACTGAGGAAACAGTTCTCGGCAATGGAAATGGCGATGAGCAACATCAATCTTCAAGGGGGCGCCCTGGCGTCACTCGGCTAACTGACAACTCATGATCAATCAGACCACACATGATGAAGGCAGCCACCGTCCCGGATGTGTCGAGGCGTTGCACACCATGCACCACGAACTCTCCAGAGCCATCGATGAAAGAGACTGTGAGCGCATTGAAGAGCTCGTCACCGAGCGTGGACAATTGATTGACGATGTCCTCGAGTGGAACCAGAACAATCCTCTCGCGCAAGGAGATCGCGAGCGGCTCTTCGCCGCCGACAACACCCTGAGAACGCGCGTCGCACTCCTCCATGACGATATCGGTGGAGAGCTTCGGGACGTGATGAACAAGCTGAAAGGCTTGAAGAAATACGCCCGCAGCCCCAACTGAAAACGGGCTTCAAGCCACCGTCCCCCCCTTGCCAATCCGCCCCTGCTGTGCCAGTACAAACACACGCCGTGCACGCGCAACTGGACAAGGAGATGGACGGATGACCACCCGAATCGAAACCGACTCCCTCGGCCCCGTGGAAGTGCCTGCTGAGCGCTACTGGGGCGCGCAGACACAACGCTCCATTGAGAACTTTCCCATTGGAACCGAACAGATGCCCGCTCCCGTCGTCCGCGCGCTCGGAATCGTGAAACGTTCCGCGGCCCAGGTGAACATGCGTCATGAGTTGCTCGATCCGGGCGTCGGAAATGCGCTGGTTCAAGCCGCAGATGAAGTCATTGATGGCACCCTGGCCGATGAGTTTCCCCTGCTCGTGTGGCAGACCGGCTCCGGAACCCAGTCCAACATGAACGCCAACGAGGTGATCAGCAATCGCGCGATCGAAATGCTCGGGGGAGAGCGTGGGTCGAAGACTCCGGTTCACCCCAACGATCATGTGAACATGGGGCAATCGTCGAATGACACGTTTCCAACCGCCATGCACATCGCCGCGGTTCTGGAAATCCACGAGCGTCTGATCCCCGGACTTCAGCATCTCCTGGCAGCGCTTGAAGAACGCCAGCAGGCATTTGCGGACATCGTGAAAATCGGCAGAACCCACTGCCAGGACGCAACCCCCGTGACCCTGGGACAGGAGTTTTCCGGCTACGCAGCTCAGATCGCCAACGGCATCGCT
This sequence comes from Myxococcota bacterium, assembly GCA_963694245.1. Classification (GTDB taxonomy): domain Bacteria; phylum Myxococcota_A; class UBA9042; order JABWCM01; family JABWCM01; genus CAVOCR01. Next base: position 24,429 of record CAVOCR010000001.1, on the reverse strand, counting down.
CGAGTCGAAGCCACTCTTCCCCGTCTCAGCGCGCTGGCACAGGGCGGCACCGCCGTGGGAACAGGGCTCAACTCATGGAAGGGGTTTGCGGAAGCCTTCGCAGCTGAAGTCGCCGATTTCACCCGACTTCCTTTCACCACCGCCCCCAACAAATTCGAAGCCATCGCGGCTCATGATGCGATCGTGGAGTGCTCGGGGGCGCTGAACGTGTTGGCTGCGAGCTTGATGAAGATCGCCAATGACATTCGATTTCTCGGCTCAGGACCGCGCTCCGGACTCGGGGAGATCATGCTGCCGGCGAATGAACCCGGCTCCTCGATCATGCCGGGCAAGGTGAACCCAACTCAATGTGAGGCCCTCACCATGGTGGCCTCCCAGGTCATCGGAAACCACACGACCATCACGGTTGCGGGAGCCACCGGACACTTCGAATTGAACGTGTTCAAGCCCGTGATGATCTACAACCTCCTCCAATCCATCCGAATTCTGGGAGATGCGGCCACCTCTTTCACGGATCGCTGTGTGGTGGGCATCCAGGCGAATCACGCCCGGATCCAGACGCTGATGGAGCAATCGCTCATGCTGGTGACCGCGCTCAATCCCCATATCGGCTACGACAACGCAGCCCGGATCGCCAAGAAAGCCCACGCCGACGGAACCACCCTTCTCGATGCGGCGGTCGCGCTTGAGTTGGTGACCAAAGAGCAGTTCACGGACTGGGTCAAACCGGGAGACATGGTTCAGCCACGGGACTAGGAACGAACCCGATGACACACCTCCTCCTTCGTTCACGACCCCTCCACCGCCATCTCGGGATGCTGCTCGCTGTCATCAGCGTGTCTTCCTGTGAACCCGCCTCCAGCGTGGAACCCGACACGACACCCGGGAATGCCGATGCACGTGAGATTCTCCTCGTGGACATGGACGCATGGGTGCTCGTCGAGGCCCACGAGGATCCCTTCGAAGTGGATCGTCCCGAAGACGCGACCTGTTCCGGAGGATATCAAGTGGAGGCAGGGGTCTTTGAAGTCGAGACCGATCTCTGCAAATGGGGCACTTTCCGTCAACCGCTCCTCACCGACGTGAGTGCCGGCACCCCCCTTCGCATCATCGCATGGCATCTGCCGCTCTGGGCTCCCGAACCCGCCGAAGGCGTCCTGAATCTCACCGTCGGCGATCATCCGCTCTGGAAACTCTCCGTGCCCATTCCACAAGGCGCAATGCTCTACGATGAGGAAGTGTTGTCCCCCGCCCACCTGGAACAGGGAGATCCTGTGCATCTGCACATCCACAATCACGGAACGAACAGCTGGCGATTCGCAGTGTTCCAAGCTCTCGTGGGGGAATGAAATGGGTTCCAGGCGCTCAGAGGATTCCCCGAAAACACAGAAGAAGGGAAAGAAGAAGGGAAAGAAGAAGAAGTCCTGGAACCGCCGGATGCTGCCATGGCTCGCCCTCGGCGCACTGTGCTGGATCGGAGGCCCGATGGCACTGCGAGAACTCGGGGGGGCCTGGAATCACTCACCGGATGCACTCGACCTCGTCACACAATCGAATACATCGGAGTTGGTGGATGCTGCGATGGAGGGGATCGATCCCAGCCATCTCGTCGATTACCACACACACGTGGTCGGGCTGGGCACCGGCGGCACGGGTGCCAGCATTCATCCCGACAACCTCGACTGGAGCCATCCCTTTGAACGCGTGCGATTTGAGGTCTACCGCACCGCCTGCGGAATCGAAAATCTCGCCAGCGCGGATGCCCAGTACATCACGCGCCTCGTCTCGCTGATTCGTGCCTGGGGCCGCCATGGAGTCCACCATCTCCTCGCCTTCGACATGAACCACCGCCCCGATGGAACACCCGACCCCGATGCGTCTCAATTCCACGTACCGAACGAACGCGTACTGGCCCTCGCCGAGGCCCATCCAGACCTTTTCCGCGCCACCTTGTCCGTTCATCCCGCACGGAAAGATGCCCTGGAGGCATTGCGCGAAGGAGCGCGACGAGGAGCCACCCAGGTCAAATGGCTCCCCAACTCCATGAACATCGACCCCGCGGATCCCGCGCACGATGCCTTCTATGAGGAAATGGCGCGACTCCGCCTGACACTCCTCACCCATGCGGGCCATGAATATGCGGTGGACGCCGAGGGTTCCCAGGATCTGGGCAATCCCCTCCGACTGCGCCGCCCACTTGATCACGGTGTTCGCGTGATCGTGGCCCATTGCGCGAGCCTCGGTGAAGGAGAGGACCTCGATCACCCCGAAGGACCTCCGGTCGACAACTTCGACCTCTTCCTGCGCCTGATGAATGAAGCCAGATACCAGGGACTCCTCTTCGGAGAGATCAGTGCTGTCACCCTCGCCAACCGTCTGTCCCGACCGCTGCGCATACTCCTCGAGAGAGACGACCTGCATCCCCGACTGGTCAACGGGAGCGACTATCCACTTCCCGCTGTGAACGTCGTCATCCGATTGACCCCACTCGTCAAAGAGGGATTCCTCCGACCGGAAGAGGCGCAACCCCTCCGCACCATCTACATGCACAATCCTCTCTTGTTCGACTTCGTGCTGAAACGAACCGTGCGTCACCCTGAAACCGGAGCCCGATTCCCAGCGAGCGTGTTCATGGACAACGCACTCAACACCCCACGCCCCTCAGAACCCCCTCGGAGAACTCCATGAAGAAGACCCTCATCCACTGGGCGGCCCCTGCCCTTGTGATGGCCCTGCTCCTCCTGACGACCGGATGCACCCGCGTCATGAAGACCGCGAGCGCGCGCAAGTCGCTGACCCAGCTCAACAGCAGCGTCGTGACGTCCTTGAAGAAGATGAACAAGGACATGGCCGAGAAGAAGGGCCTCCTGACGTTCCTCAAGAAGGACGGGGTAACTCCAAAGAACCCTCCGATGCCCGCGTTGAACAAGCACATGAAGCGGATGAGGATTTCCCGGGAAGGGCTTCAGAAGACGCACAAGAACGTCCTCAAGCTCAAGAAGCGATTCAACAAGCTCGTCGGGAAACGAAAGAAGATCAAATCCAATCAGCAGCCCTTGTGGAACCAGGTCATGGCCCTCCTGAAAAAGGCGCAGGGAACTCCCCCGAAGGCGAAAAAATCACTGAAGAGCTATCAGACCAGCGCAAAAGCCTTTCACTCCGCCGCGAAGAAGGGGGGCATCGGGAAGATGAAGGTCGCGAGCGTGAAGAAAAGCATTCAGAAAGGCCTCAAACAGATCCAGGCGCAGGTGAAGAGAAGTCGCCAGTCCATCGAAGAGGCGAGCGCATGGCTGGAGGCTGCCAGCAAGCGCCTTGGACCCGAGGAGACCCGCCGCAGACGTCGGATTCTTGAGAAGATGACGGGGATTCTCCCGAAGATCGTCGCCGAGGCCACGAAAGCGGATGGCATCTACGCCGAGTTCAAGAAGAAGGCGGGAAAAAAGACGGAGATCTGGATCGCTCCCAGCTCCCGAACCGGAAAAGTCACGGGAGCCCTCGAAGCTCAGCTGAAGAAGATCAACGCGCTCGCCCGAGAGGTCACGCAGCTGGGAAAGAAGTTCAAGGCGAAGCCGAAGAAGCGCTCACCGAAGAAGAAATGACCCCTCACTCGTCCGAGGGCGTGTCCAGCACAGTCAACTGTGTCCGCGTGGATGTCCGCTCCGCCTTCTTTTTCCGGGCGCTGGCCTTTCGTCGCCGACCCAACGCATGCCCGAAAGCGACTCCCACAACGAACGTGACGAGGCCCAACGCGACGGGATCCTGCCAGGTCCAATACCAGTCCATCACGCGCCCCACCCCATCCAGCGACCCACCTGATGGACCGCGACCGCCGCGATCCAGGCGAGCGCCGTCATGTAGGTGAAGGCGAACGCGGGCCAACGCCAGGACGCCGTCTCCCGCCGCATCGCGCCGAGCGTCGCGACGCATTGACTGCAGAGCGCGAAGAACACCATCAGCGCCAGTGCGACCACCGGGTCAAAGACGCGATTCCCATCGGAGTCACGTGCGGCGCGCAGCTTCGCACGAAGACCATCCGGCGCCGCCGCACCCTCTTCCAGAGTCGCGAGATCATGCGCGCCAGGGTCCACCTCGCCGAGACTGTAGAGCGTACCCAGCGTGGGGATGATCAGCTCCCGGGCTGGAAACGCCGCGAGAATCCCGACGGTGATGCGCCAATCAAACCCCGCGGGCGCAAACACCGGCTGGACCGCCTTCCCAAACCGCGCGAGGTAGCTGTTCTCGAAGTAGGCGGACTCCTCCGCCGCATCCAATCGGGAGAGCTCCGCGGCCTTCGACGCTTCGTCCCCGGACCCCGCCATGACCGCAGAGCGCAGCCCAGCATGCTCCGAATGAATATCCATCGGACGCGGGTAATAACTGAGCGCCCAGATCACGAGGGAGGTCAGGAAGATCACGGTGCCTGCCATCACCACGAAGGCCTTCACGGCTGACAACACCGCGCCGAGGACATGACGTATCGGTGGGAGTTGATAGGGAGGGAGTTCCATGAGCAGAACCGAGCTGGCTCCCTTCAACACCGTCCTCCTCAGAGCCCATGCCACGAGAGCCGCGACGACGACTCCCAGCGCATACAGCCCAAAGAGGACTCCCCCGGCCATCGACGCCGGAAAGAAGGCGCCGATCAGAACGACATACACGGGAAATCGCGCCGAACAACTCATGAGCGGCGCGACCGCGATGGTCGCGAGCCGATCACGCTCCCCCTCCATGATCCGAGTCGCGAGGATCCCTGGAACCGCGCATCCAAACGACCCCATCAAGGGCATGAAGCTGCGGCCGCTCAATCCGACCCGGCTCAAGGGCCGATCCAGCAGGAACGCCGCTCGAGCGAGATATCCGGAGCCCTCCAACAAGACGATGAAGGCCATCATCAAGATGATCTGAGGCAAAAAGATCACGACGGAGCCCACCCCGTTGATCAGCCCATCAATGAGCAGGCTCTGCAACGCACCGGGCTCCAACCAGCCAGCAACGGCTTCGCTGAGAAACCCCTGCCCCGACTCGATCCATCCCATTGCGGGCTCCGCGCCGAGGAAGATCGCCTGGAACACGCCGTAGAGGAGCAGCGCGAGAAGCGGGAGACCCCAGACACGATGGAGCAGAAGGGCATCCAGACGATCCGTCCAGAGGGTCTGAACACCCTTGCCCCGAGTCACTTCCGCGGTCAACGCGTCAGCATCCAGTTCCATGCCGGGTGGTGGAGGGGAATCCTCGGCCGCGGCGATGGCCTCGAAGAGCCCATCCGCGCCCGTGTCCAGGCGACCGTTCGTCTCGACCACCGTGACGCCCAACGCAGACTGAAGCGCCACTCCGTCCACCACCCGACCCTGGTGAGCCGCCAGATCTCCCTTGTTCAATGCCACGACAAGAGGTCTCCCCAGCACGATCAATCGTTGAAGAAAGGGAAGCTCCACGCTCAATCGCGTGGCATCGAGGACCGCCACGATCACATCGAGCGATTCCACTTCATCCCCCCGAAGCGCTGCGATGGCGAGCTCCTCGTCGCGGGTCAGGGGATCCAGAGAGACGATACCCGGGAGGTCGATCCCCTGAAATTCCACGTCATCGCGAATCACCTGACTCTCCACGCGCTCCACCGACGAGCCTGCGAAGTTCACGGGCTTCAAGCCCGATGCGCCGGTCATGGCGAGCAGAAGAGAGGTCTTCCCCGCATTCGGTCGCCCCACGAGGGCAAAACGAATCGTCCTGGAGGAGTCGGGGGAGGATGATTTCATCCCGCTTCCTCCGAGAGAGGAACCACTCTCACGCGAAGAGCCTCTTCCGAACGGAGGGCGAGTCGAAATCCTCTCAATTTGACCTCGAGAGGATCGCCCGCTGGCGCTCTCCGAACCAGGGTCACGGAGGTCCCCTTCCAGAACCCAAGATCAGCGATTCTTCGTGCGATCGCGTCCTCTCCGATCACGGAATGAACGACGGCGTTGCTTCCGTCTTCAAGCCCATTCAAGGTGGTGATGTCGTCCGACATGCCGGCTGGATAGCATACCGACCCGCAATTGAGAATTGCTTTCAACAAGAGGCGAGGAGAGCTTCGTCATGAGGGGCTGCGCCTCCTCCAGCGGAGTCAGATGCAGGCGCGACTCCAGAGATCACTCCTGGGGAGCGATCGGACTGTCGACATCCACGCAGCAACGGAACCCGATCTCGTCGCTCCCGAGCGCGTCCGGAGAGGTCGAGGTCGTGGGAATGCCGCTGAGATCCGAAGAGGCGAACGAACGGGATGTGCTCGTGAGATCCGGCTCCAGAGACGCAAAGCTCCCACCCCGGATCACATGGACGCCCGTCCCGACGCCCGGTCCGATGGGTTGGTATGCGAGGGCGCTCGCGTTCACATAGCTCTGATAGATATCCGGGGCATAGAAATCGGCGGTCCACTCCGCGACATTGCCTGCCATGTCATGTGCCTGAACGGTCGACACGCCTTCCGGATGACTCCCCACTACCGAGGGCCCGTCGCCACAGACGCCGCCATGACTCGCCTGCGTACACGCGGTGCTGGGAGCGGGGGAGTTGCCCCAGGGCCAGATGCCCCCGTCGTGACGCGCCGCACGCTCCCATTCGGCCTCGGTGCACAACCGCTTGGACTTCGACGCGCAATAATCCGAAGCGCCCACCCAGGTCACATGGCTGGCGGGATACCAGGGCCCCTGATTCACGAGAGCACTCCACTCGCTCCCATCCAAAACAACGCATGGACCGAACTCGGAGGAGCCGCAACTCGCCGTGGGCCCTCCGATGGAGTCGAGGAATGTATTGAAGTCATGGATCGTCACTTCGAACGTATCGATCGCATAGGCGCTCAGATAGGCGAGGACTTCCGGCGACTCATCCTCCCCTTGAAGCGATTCATCGCAGGACGCGCTGCCAACGCTGCAGCCCAGAAGTCCCAGACCCGCCTGCACAAGCTGCATGTCGTCCGGCCCCCCGATCACATCGCAACTGCTCTCCACGCAGGTGCTTCCAGCGCCGGCGCACAGACCGCATCCCGTCCCACAGGAGGTGAACCCGCAAGAACTCGGCGCGATGCAGGAATCCTGACAGCACGCCCCCTGGATGCAGATGCCCGCTGGGTTGCAGCCGATCCCATCGGCCACGGGAACATGCGTACATTCCCCGGTCAGATCGCAGGTGTCGTTCGTGCAGGGATTTCCATCGTCACAAGAGAGATTCACGCCTTCGCAAACGGTGACCACCGTTCCCTGCGAAGATGCACAGGTGTCATTCTCCGTGCAGGGATCGTCATCGTCACAGGACGTTCCGACGTTCTCGTAGGAGACCGCGCACGCTCCGCCCTGACAAAACACGTCCTTGCAGGGGCCGCTACCCGGGCACACGGGCCCCAGACAGGCTCCATCGTCACAGACATCGCCGACAGTGCAGGCATCTCCATCCTCACAGAGGGTCCCGTTCTCCTGGTAGCCCGCAAACACGCAGGCGGTGGGGATCGGATTTTCGATGAACTCCACAGGACAGATCAACTGGGAGCATTGAAGGGCTTCGGCGCTGGCGCACGCGGTGCAGATTCCACCGCAGCCGTCGGATTCACCACAGACCTTGTCCGTGCAGTCCGGTGTACAGCAGCTCTCTTCATGGCAGACATCGCCTTCCGAGCAACAGGTTCCGACACACGTCGCGTGCTCGCATTCGCACACACCCTCTTCCGAACATGCCGAAAAATCAGCGCAGGCATTGGGGGCACAGGTACCGCCGCAACCGTCTGAACCGCACTCCTTTCCATCGCAATCAGGCACGCACACGCAGCTTCCCGCATCACAGAGCTCGTTCGAGGCGCAGCCATCCCCACAGGCCTCGCCGCATGCGTTCAATCCGCACTCCTGAACTCCACAGTTCGGATCGCAACAATTGTCACCGGAGACATGGCAGACCTCCCCGCTCTGACAACAGGTGTCTCCACACACGCTGAACTTGCAGGCGCATTGCTGCTGGGAACTGCATTCCTGTACCTCGCTGCAGGGTCCGCAGTCCCCCCCGCAACCATCCGAACCACAGGTCTTGTCGGCGCAGTCCGCCACACACTCACATGTTCCCGCGGCGCATTGAGTGCCCCCCTGACAATCCCCACAGGAACCGCCGCAACCATCGTCTCCGCAGACCTTCTCGCCGCAGGCGGGGGCACATTCACACGCCCCCTGCGAACTGCATTGCTGACCCGAGGCGCAGGTCCCGCAGAGATCACCGCAGCTGTCTTCCCCGCACTCCTTGCCCTCGCATTGAGGGACGCATGTGCAGACGCCATCCTCATTGCAAACGAGCCCATCCAGGCACATTCCACAGGAGCCACCGCACCCATCCCCACCACAACTCTTCTCGTCACAATCCGGTGCACAGACATCCGGGGAGTCGCCCGCATCGGCATCCAGAGGCTCTTCAACATCCCCACACTCTGCGCCCTCACACGCATCTGGAGTGCACGGAGGATCCACACAGGCGACATCTCCAGTCTCCTCCGAACCGGACTCCTCGGCGTCGAGGTCCGGGTTCGGGAGCTCCCCGTCCTCGATGACATCGGCCCCTTCCGCCCCCTGCCAAACGGGTTCCGGAGGAATTTGAAAACACCCCACCAGCGACGTCGCCCAGACGACGTATAGGAGCACATTCCTGACTCTGCGTACCTCTGACATGAGCGCCTCTCGCCGGTGAACCCGTCACGGCAATCAGCCCCTAGCATAGGTTGGAGATCCCCAATCGCAAGCAAAGCCAATCTGGTCGGCGATTCCTGGAATGAGAAAAGAGGGAAAACCACACCCTCCGATTATTGGAGACGTCCTCCTCGCGGTGGTAGGCTGTCTTGAACGGGAGCGACTGCCCATGGGTGTGATGAGGTCGAGAATGACCGAGAAACCCACAACTCCTCCAGAAGACGAGGGTCGAACTCAACCTGAGAACGACACCCTTGTTCCGATGGATTCCTCCAGCGAACCGGCCGAGCAATCTGTCGGGGATCGTGGTGCAGAGGACCGTGAAATCGACGAAATGCTTCTGGGACGGATCATCGAAGATCGCTTCGAGATCCTGGAGTTGATTGGACATGGAGGCTTCGGCTCCGTCTACAAGGCGCGCCAGAGCTCCGTGGATCGCATCGTCGCGCTGAAAATTCTGCGACCGCTTCTGGCAACCCGGGGAATCATCGCTCAACGCTTTCTTCTGGAGGCCAGAGCCACGAGTCGACTCAGCAACCAGCATACGGTCACTGTCTTCGACCACGGAGAGACCAAAGACGGCCTCCTCTACATCGCGATGGAATACCTCCCCGGCCGCACGCTCCAGGATCGCATCGATCAGGAGGGAGTGCTCCCGACCCACGACGCCCTTCGAATCGTCGCGGAAATCGCCGAATCCCTGGCAGAGGCGCATGCCCACCAGATCATCCATCGCGACCTGAAGCCCGAAAACATCCTCCTGGTCGACACGGAGACCACGGAGGACTACGTGAAGGTGCTGGACTTCGGCATCGCCCGCGCCAAGCCCCTCACCGGGGACATGACACTGACCAACACGGGCCAGCTCTCCGGAACGCCCCCCTACATGTCGCCCGAAATCATCCGAGGGCGCCAGGTCACGGCAGCAGCCGATGTCTATTCGATGGCGATCATCCTCTACCAGCTCATCTCAGGCCACTGTCCTTTCGAAGGAGACACCCCCTTCGACATCTTCATGGCCCATGTCCAGAAGAGCCCTCGAAAGCTCTCAGAGCTGGGCATCAAGGTCTCGCGCCCTCTCGAAACCTTCATCCAACGCTGCCTGTCGAAAGATCCACTGACACGCCCCCAGAATGCCGGATTCTTTCTGAGCGAGCTGCAAGCCATCGCGAACGGAACCGCGGAAGCCGGAATGGGGACACGACGCGAGAAGGAGAAGTCGGGCGACGACGAAGCCCCCCAGACACTCGTTCAACCGGGCGCCCCCACGCTCTTCACCCACACCTTCAACCGGGACGTTCAAACGCTTCGGGCCCGCATGGACTCGGGATCCACACAATCGACGCGGTCCAGCTGGATCCAACGGGGACTTTCGTTGGCTCTGGTCGGTCTCGTCGCCTTCGGCACCTGGTTCTTGCTCAACCGGGATGCACCGCGGATGACGACTGGCGTGAAGACACCCCTGACCTCGGAATCGACTCCCGTCGTTTCCGACACCACTGAGAAGAACACCGTCGCACCTCCTCCCGAAGAAGCCGTCGCAGCTCCTCCTGAAGAAGCGGTCGTGCCGATTCCTGTCCTCTCACCGACGCCTGAACAGGAAGCCCTCGCGCCAGTTGGCGACGACGCCGCCTCGAAAGACACGGAAACCGCAACCGAGAAGAAAAAGAAGACTCCCTCTTCGACGGCAACCGCCCCCCGACAGGGATCGGAACGCAAACGCCCTGGAAAGTCCCCCGTCAAGAACCGCAAAAAGCCCGAAGTGAGTAAAATCGATGCCCTCCTGGACTGAACGAATCGTCGCAATTGCCCTCGCGACATGTCTGATGTGGATCGCTATTCCAGCGGCCCTGGCGCTGCCGCCGGGCGCCCAGGAACTCTATCTTTCCGGCAAGGATGCGCTCCGCGAACATGAGTACGAAGAAGCACTGGATGCATTCAAAAAGACCCTCCCCATCGTGGAAGGGCGGGAAGTCAACACCTGGCAGATTCTGGTCGCGGTCGCGCTGACCTACGAGAAGATGGTCCGCCCGGTGGAGGCCCTCGCGTATTACGATCGTTTCATCGCCCGCGTGTCTCCCCATGAGGAAGTCGCGGATAAAAAGTGGAAAAAACGCGTGGAACTCGCCCGCGAAAGCGCCGCGGAGTTGCGTTCCGCTTTGAAGGGTTCTCACGTCCACGTGATCATCGACAGTCGCCCTCATGGCGCTCCCGTATTCCTCAACGACCAGCCCGCGGGGCCCGACAAGGACGCCAGGACCCCCTTCGCCACATGGCTGCTTCCGGGAATCCACACCGTGCGAATCATTCCGCCACTGGGGACGGAAGGACTGGTCATTCAAGAACACAAGATCGTCGCGACCGTCGGAAAAGCGGTCATGGTCGCCTTGGACCTCGAGCCCTTCGAGACACCGGTGGTCGAAGTCCCCACCGCGGCCCCCGAGGTCTCCGCCCCCCCGCAGACATCCACTGCCCCCCCTCGTGTCCCGAAACCCACTCCCCCGGTGGAAGCGAGCATCGCTTCCACGCCCCCCGCAGACTGGCAGTCAGTCACGGGATGGACAGGGATCGGCGTCGGGCTCGCAACCCTTGGAACAGGGGCGCTTTTCACCTCATTTGCCTCAGACTCCCATTCGGCCATCACCGCGTTGGATGAGAACATGAATGCCCAGGAGGGCTCGGCTGCATATCTCGAATTGAGTGAAGACCTCGAGAGACAACAGAACACCTCCTTCGCTCTCTACGGATTGGGAGCGACCTCGCTCATCACTGGAACAATTCTCCTCATGCTTGACCTCGATGGGAAGAAGACGGCTGAAAGCCTCCTCTTCGAGCCCAGGCGAGGCGGATTCATGGCATCGGGATCTCTTCGCTTCTAACCCAGGAGGGCCTGTTGGCCAACGGCACGCTGTACATTGTCGGAACTCCCATTGGGAATCTCCATGACATCACTCTTCGGGCTCTGGAGATCCTTCATTGCGCCGATGTGATCGCCGCAGAGGACACCCGCGTCACCCGGAAGCTCCTTCTGGCTCACGGAGTCGACAACAACACCCTGATCAGCCTCCATGAACACAACGAAGCGAGTCGTACGGAAACGCTGATCGCTCGAATGCAAAGCGGGGACGACGTGGCGTTGGTAAGCGACGCCGGAACTCCCCTGATCAGCGATCCCGGATTCGTCCTCGTTCGCGCCTGGATCGCCCAGGATGGCGACGTGGAGATCATCCCCGGTCCGAGCGCTGCCCTCTCCGCGCTCTGCGCGAGTGGACTTCCCCCGGAGCCCTTCACCTTTGTGGGATTTGCACCCAAGAAACCTCCGAAAATCCGGCGATGGATCCAGGAACGGATGCGACCGCCCGGGACATTCATCGCGTTCGTCCCCACGCGAAACGCCGCCGAGCTCGTCGCGCTGATCGCGGAAGACCATCCAAACGGCCGAGTCGTGCTTTCCCGGGAGATCACCAAGGAATATGAAACGCACCACCGATTTCTCGCAAAGGACTTCGTCCTCGCAGACGAACACACCCGCGGAGAAGCCACGCTTGTCGTTCATCTGGACACGAATCCCTCGGATCCCGAAGAACAACACAAGCAGATCCTCCGGGACCTTCCCGCACTCAGAGGTCGGGGACTGTCGGACCGGGACGCGATCAGCGCCATCGCCATTCTACGCGACATTCCAAGGCGCCTCGTCGCCGACGTGGTTCGGGACGCAGACACGATTCCGGATTGATCTGCCTCGCGCGCGCGCGTCCACCCGCTTCCCGGAGGGAAGCGTCCCATCTCAACTTGACGATCGCTCCAAAACGCCTTACACGAACGCCTGTCGGATGAAAGTTGCGCCAAGCGACACCGAGCATGAAACTGGCTCCTCAAACGCGAGGAACCGCCTTCTTCCAGGAGATGAGAAACATGAGCAAGACCCTCATCATCGCCGAGAAACCCAGTGTTGCCGCAGACATCGCACGCGTCGTTGGCGCCGACGAAAAGAACGCCCACGCCTGGGAGAGCGAAAGCCATATCGTGAGCTGGGCGCTTGGACACCTGGTCGAATTTCTGGAGCCTGAAGGCTACGACAAGGATTTGAAGCGCTGGCGCTTGAAAGACCTTCCCATCGCCCCAGACGCCTTTCAGGTACAGCCCGTTCGGGGCGCACGGAAGCAGCTCACAGCGCTCAAGAAATACCTGAACAACAAAGAAGTGAACCTCGTCATCAACGCATGTGATGCAGGGCGTGAAGGGGAATTGATCTTCCGGGAGATCTATCGATTTGCCGGTTCAAAGAAACCCGTCGAGCGCCTTTGGCTCCAATCGATGACCACCAATTCCATCCGCGAAAGTCTCGCGAATCCGCGGGAGAACTCGGAAGTCGACGGACTCGCGGACGCCGCGGATTGTCGAGCGGAATCGGACTGGCTGATCGGAATCAACGCCACGCGTGCATTGACCATCCGCATGCGCTCCAGCCGGGATCGTGGCGTATGGTCTGCAGGACGCGTGCAGACGGCCACTCTCGCCATCCTCGTGTCCCGGGAACTCGAAATCCTCGCCCACACGCCTGCCGCCTACTGGACCATCGCCGCCCAATTTGGAGCAGCCGGACCGCCCAGCCATCAATACGATGCCATGTGGTTCAACGCCAAGGCGGACGCCCCTCGAGACCGCATTCACACCGCGGAGGAACGCGATCGCGTCCTGGCGCTTCTGGAGAGCAAGCCCGAAGCCTCCGCGACGGAAACACGCAAGGACAGTCGTGCGACAGCTCCTCCTCTCTTCGATCTCACCATGCTGCAACGAGAAGCCAATCGCCGATTCGGATTCTCCGCGAGGCGCACACTCCGTGCGGCCCAGCAGCTCTATGAGACAGAAAAGGCCATCACCTACCCGCGTACGGATTCCAAGGCGCTTCCTTCGGACTACACTGAGGTGGTCACGGAAGTAATCCAGACACTCTCAAAAGAGAAAACGTGGGGTGTTCACGCAAAGACCCTGCTAACGGACGGACTGCAAAACACCGAGCGGATTTTCGACGATGCCGCGATCTCCGATCACTTCGCGATCATTCCAACCGGCCAGGGAAATCCTGGAGGCATGGATGGAGATCCCGCTCGGATCTTCGATCTGGTGACCCGACGATTCCTCGCGGCGTTTCATCCGCCCGCGATATCCACGGAAATTGAACGCATCACCCGCCTGAAGGACGATACGTTCCGCACGCGCTTGAAAGTGCTCAAAGAGCCGGGTTGGCGAGCTGTCCACAACAAGGACTCAGAGGATTCCGAGGCGGCGCTGGCCCCGTTGACCGCGACTCCGACGGATCAACCCACGCCCGTGTCATTGGAAGAGCACAGCCACGAGGAAAAGGAAACGAAGCCTCCCGCACGTCACAACGAAGCGGCGCTGCTCGGATTGATGGAGACGGCAGGAAAGGAAATCGACGACACCCACTTCGCGCAGATCATGAAAGACACGGGAGGACTCGGAACACCGGCCACTCGCGCCGACATCATCGAAACACTGCTCAATCGCGAATATGCGGAGCGCTGTGCATCCAAGGATGGGCGGCGGGGAATGCGAGCCACCCCCCGTGGCATTCGACTCATCGAGTCCCTGCGGATGATCAATCTCCCGCGCCTCACCTCTCCCGAGTTGACCGCATCCCTTGAAGACGCGCTCCAGGCCGTTGAGAAAGGGGATCGGCTACGGGACGACTACATGGCTGAAATCCGAAACTGGACGAATGACATCGTCGAAGCGATTCGCGGATTCGAATACGACACGCTCTATGCGGAAACCGAGGACCTCGGCGACTGCCCCGCATGCAAGGACGGCAAGGTGCGTGAGTCGATGCGCACCTACTCCTGCTCCAACGGAGGCAAGGAGGGCACGTGTGCCTTCGTCATCTGGAAAGAAGCGGGCGGAAGATTCATCGATCGCGAAACAGCCCAGACGCTCCTCATTGAACGGGAGACTGCAAGCAAGGTCGGCTTCTTCACCCGAGACGCTCGGGAGTACGAGGCGAGCATCGCTCTTCTCGAAGATCATCGAATGGAGATTCGCTCCAAGGGCCGGGAAATCGCGACCGAGAATCTGGACGTGACCCCGGTTGAAGTCGGCAAATGCCCGCAATGTGGAGACGGAATCATTCGGCGGGGTCCCCGCGGATTCACCTGTGTCGTGGGAGATGAAAAGGGCTGCGCCTTCTCACTTCCGCTCCAGCTCTGCAAACGCACTCTGGAGCCAGCAGAAGTGGGACAGTTGATCGGAGACGAGCGTAAAACGGCGGCCCTTGAGGGCTTCATCAGCCGCAGAAGTCGTCCATTCAGCGCAACGCTCAAGCTGGAAGAATCCGGTAAGATCGCCTGGGAATTCCCCCCGCGTACAGGCGGAGAGGGAGCGAGCCAGGCGAAAAAGTTCGAAGTGAACCCGGAGCCCGTGGGTCCCTGCAACTGCAAATCCGACAAGAGCGGGGTCGTCGAAACAGAGACCGAGTTCAAATGCTCCGCCGATGATTGCCGAAGAAGTGTTCCCCGGGAAATCTGCAAGCGCGAGATCACCCGGGACGACGTCAAGACCCTGTTCAATGGAAAGGAGAGCGAGCTGTTGGAAGGCTTCACCTCCAAGGCCGGAAAACCCTTCGGTGCCAAACTCTACTTCAAGAAGAACGGTCGGCACGGGTTCCGATTCCCCGACAAATAGGCTGACATGCGCTGGATTCGAGCCATCGTTCTGAACTGCGCGGCGCTGATCCTGCCCGCGTGGATTGAGCCCGAATTCCTCACCCACGCCCAGCCCTGGATCCTCGTCTGCATCGGAGTTCTTGCGACCGTTTTTCAACCGGAACACTCCCCAGTCGGCACCCAGCGCACCGCAGAAGATCAATGGACTGCGAATCAAATCCTGTTCAGCATCTACGCTGTCCAGACCAGCGCCCTCGTGGAAGCCACCTGGTGCCGCTACCCCGAATCCATGGATTGGAACGCATGGGCCCTCGCCGGGCTCCTCATGATGCTCCTGGGTCTCGGTCTCCGCACCTGGGCGGTGCGCACCCTCGGAAAATTCTTCACCTGGCACGTTGAGCTTCAACACGATCAGACCGTGATCACACACGGCCCCTACCGCTGGGTACGTCATCCCAGCTACACCGGCGCATTGATGACCTGGGCCTTCACGACAATCTTCCTGCAGGCCTGGCATGCGGCTCTGCTCGCGCTCGTCCTGCTGCCCTTCGCCTTCTGGCGACGCATCCATCATGAAGAGAAGCTTCTTCGTGCAGATTTGAAGGACTATGATGACTACGCGAAGAGCGTGAAAGCGCTGATCCCCGGAGTCCTCTAGGCTACTTCACGCCCGTTGGGCGTTCGCTCTGCGTCGCCTCACCGGCTTCCAGCAGATAATAGAAGACCGTGTTCGGCCCGCAGTGCGCGAGAGCCTCCACAAGGGGCTGAGCCCGCTCTGCGTAGGGCATGGAACGACGAGAAGCCAGCCAGCGATCCCAGGAGCCATGCTTCTGGGACACCTCGCAGAAAAACGCCGCGTTCTTCACCGTCGCGAGAACCTTCTTTCGATGCCGAACGATTCGCGGATCCTGAAGGACCCGCTCAATCTCAGCCGCATCCATTCGGGCAACGCGTTCCGGATCAAATCCATGAAACACGACTTCAAAAGCGGGCCACTTTTGATCGACGAGCGCCTTGTTGAAGCCCGAGTGAAACAGCTTTCGCACAAGAAGTGCGAGATGTTCGACGTCATTCATCGCGGGGTGTCTCACGAGGGGAGAGGCAAATCAAAATGGAAGATGGAGCCCTGCTGATCCGCCTCTCGGATCCCAATTCTACCCCCCATGCTGGTCACGAGATGCTTGACGATGGCCAGGCCAAGACCCGTTCCACCCATGGCTCGAGAGCGCCCATCATCCACACGATAAAAGCGCTCAAACAGACGCCCATGATGCTCCTTCGGAACCCCGGGACCATCATCTGCGATCTCAAACATCACACGACTCCGCGTCGCTTTGACCCGTACAAACACATTGCCTTCCTCGGGGACATACTTCACGGCGTTCTCAATCAAGTTGAAGAGAATCTGCTCCAAAGCATCGGGGTCGGCCCAGACCTGAGGACTTTCCGCCACCTCCTTGTGGATGGTGATGTGCTTCTCCTCCACCTGGAGCTTCAACACCTGAAGCACGCCCTCCAACGCAGAATTCACGCCGATCGCCTCGGGCTCGAGACCGTGAGCTCCCGATTCGATCCGATTGAGATCAATCAACTCGGAGATGAGCCGGCCCAGTCGCTCCGCGTTGCGTGCGATCGATTCGAGGAAGCGCACGCTCACCGCGGGGTCCTCCATCGCTCCATCCAGGAGATTCTCGGCACCCCCCTGAATCGCGCTGACGGGTGTACGAAGCTCGTGGGAGACATTCGCGACAAAATCGCTTCGCATTCCCTCCAGCTGACGGAGGCGAGTGATGTCATGGCAGACCACCACCAGTCCCGTTCCCGGCGTCTGAGGCGTGATTCGAGCGAGCACGTTGCGCTTCACGACCCCCTCAATCTGAAGCTCCAGCCCCTCCCCCTGCTCTCTCCAATCTCCCGACTCGATGTAGTCATTGAGTTCCGGAAGACGCAGGAGTTCGATGAGGCTCCGCCTATCGGTGAATTGCGGGAGATCGAACATCTCCTTCGCGGCTGCGTTGACGAGCGTGACATTCAGATCGCCATCGACGGCGATGATCGCTTCCTGCATCGCCTCCAGGACCGCATTCACCCGCGCCCGCTCCTCCGCCAGCTGACCGACCGACTCTTCGACTTCCACGGAGAGATTGTCGAGGGTGAGCGCGAGCAGCTCTACCTCGTCCCGCTCCGTCTCTCCATCGCCTGCTTTCGCTCCACGACTCTTCAAGCGCACCGCCTGAGCCAACCTGCGAAGCGTCCGCGACAGCAGATGAGACGCCAGGCCACTCATGAGAATGGCGACAATCAGCCCCACGAGAACGCCGTAGTTGATGACCCGCCGCAGCGTGTCCAGGACGTCATCCATCTCTTCGAGGGTCAACGAGACACGGATCACTCCATCCGCCTCCGCACGTGTGAACGGCACGGCCACATAGAGGGTCTCATGATGAATCGTGTCCGAAAAACGCCGGGCTGTGCCCACTCCCTCAGTCAACGCCGCGATCACCTCCGGACGCGCCGCGTGATTCTCCATTCGAGCGACTTCGGAGGTCCCGACCGACGAGTCCCCCAGGACCACTCCATCCCTTCGGATGTAGGTCACGCGTGCCTGAATCGCGTCCGCGAAGCGATCGATGACCGGATCGGAGTTCTGAATGGTGTCGAGATCCGGGATCCTCTCCACGAACTCGCGGGCTGAATGCACGTGGGCTCGCAAACGCGCATCGGTGCGCTCTGTCATCCACCCCACCAGATGGGTCTCGAACAAGAGTGTCCCCATCAGCCCCATGACGAGGATCAACACCACAGAAACCCCAAAGAGCTTCCCTCGTACACCCAGCCTCATCCGGACTGCTCATCGGGCTTGTCACGGAACCGGTATCCAACGCCGCGAAGGGTCTCAATGTATCGCCCCGCGTCTCCCAGTTTCTCACGCAATCGCTTGATGTGGGTGTCGACGGTTCGAGAGGTCACGTGGACGTCGTATCCCCATACATCATCCAGGAGCCTCTCACGGGTCTGCACACGTCCCTTTCTCTCCATCATCGTGGAGAGAAGCCGAAATTCGAGCGCTGTCAGGGCGACCTCATCCTCGGAGACCCAGACTCGATGCCCCAGCCCATCGAGCGAAAGGCACCCAAACTTCACGAGTTCATCGCCAGGTGTGATCTCCTGACTCCCCCGGCGTAGAACAGCCCGTATCCGCAACATGAGTTCTCTCGGACTGTAGGGCTTCACCACATAGTCGTCTGCGCCCAGCTCGAATCCGACGATGCGATCGACCTCCTCTCCTCGTGCGCTGACAATGATGACCGGAACATGGCGTGTGGCCTCTTCGGCTCGAAGTCGGCGGAAAACCTCCATTCCCCCCATGTCGGGCAACATGAGATCCAGGAGCACGAGATCTGGAACGGGTTGGATTCCGGCCTGGTGCACCCCATCCGCTCCATTCAAGGCGGCACGCGTTTGAAACCCCTCCTGCTGAAGTCGATACACCACCGACTCCAGGAGATCCGCTTCATCTTCAATCACCAGGATGAGTCCACTCACTCTGATAGCTCCTTGAATCCTTCCACACCCCATTTCCAGGACGTATCCGACGCTCTGCTGCTCCCCAATCTTGTATCAACCGGGGAGTTGCATTGTCCAGGCAGAACAAGGCTTTGAGCCTCTCTTCTCGCATGTTGATGCCCACACTTCACGAGGAAAGAAGGTCGGGGTTGTACAACAATCCCCACTCTCGTCAATCCGCTGACACACAACTGTCACAATTGAGGACTAAAAGGTATTACAACGTCGGAAACCAGAGTGTCTGAATCCGACCCAGGACAACAAGACGCGCCCAGCTCGCAAGAGCAAACACGAAGCAGGAAACCATGAATCGTTTTTTCATGTACACCGTCATGACCGTGAGTCTTCTCGCCCTGGGATGTGGGGGGGGAAAGAGATCCGCCACCAATGCCAGCGGATCAAAGCGCGTCGTCATCCAGAACAAGGGTTCCGATACTCTCGTCAACGTGGCTCAGGCCTGGGCGGAGAACTACGCCAAGATTGAATCCAATGTCGCCATCGCGGTGACGGGCGGAGGATCCGGTACTGGAATCTCCTCCATGATCAACGGCACCGTCGACATCGCCAACTCAAGTCGCAGAATGAAAGCGAAGGAAATCGCCCTCGCCGAAAAGAACGGAGTCACACCCGTGGAGCACATCGTCGGCTACGACGCCATCGCCGTGTTCCTCCACAAGAACAACCCCATGAACGAGGTCAGCACCGCTCAACTCAAAGCGGTGTACGGAGAAGGCAGCACAGTGGAAAAATGGAGTCAGCTCGGCGTTACCGTGCCGGGATGTCCGAGTGATGAGATCATCCGCATAAGCCGTCAAAACAACTCCGGAACCTACGCATACTTCAAGAAGGCGATACTCGGAAAGAAAGGCGAGTACAAGCTGGGTTCAAGAGACATGCATGGATCAAAGGATGTCGTCGAGCTGGTCGAGAAGACCGCGTGCGCCATCGGCTACAGCGGACTCGCGTACACCAACGATCATGTGAAGATGCCCTGCGTGAAGCAGGAGGATGGCGGCACCTGTGTGCATCCAACCCCCCAGACCGCCAGCGACAATACCTATCCCATCGCCCGCCCCCTTCTCATGTACACCAGCGGCGAGCCCAAAGGCGTCATCAAGGCGTACATGGACTGGATCATGAGCGATACGGGTCAGTGCATCATTAGCAAAAAGGGCTATGCCCCCATTCGCGAGATGGCCTGCAAATAATCAAACGCCCAGCGGGCAGAGGTGCACATGTCATTGTACGAAGAGCGTCTATCGGCGGATCTGGAGAGCATTCGGGGGGAGTTGCGGGCGGTCACGGATGACGTCAGCAAGGCCCTCAAGCTTGCCATCCGGGCGATCCGACAGGAAGACCGGGACCTGCTCTACGAAGTGGTCCTTGGCGATCTGGAGATCAACCGGAAAATCCGAAAGATCGATGCTCTCTGCCATGCATTCGTTGCACGTCACCTCCCCGCCGCGGGACATTTGCGGTTCATCTCCTCCACGCTTCGAATGACCATCGGCCTGGAGCGCGCTGGAGACTACGCCGTCACCATCAGCCGGGTGGTTCTGCAGCTCAACACCCCCCTCGACAAAAAGATCGTGGGTGAGATCGCCCAGCTGGCAGAGGCATCGCACAACATGCTGCGCGATGCGATGCGCGCGTTTCTCGAGGGAAACGTCGAGATGGCCCATACCACCCGACGCATGGGCAAACGAATTGCCATCGCCTACGACCAGCTCTTTCAATCCCTGATTGA
This sequence comes from Myxococcota bacterium, assembly GCA_963694245.1. GTDB lineage: Bacteria > Myxococcota_A > UBA9042 > JABWCM01 > JABWCM01 > CAVOCR01. The sequence goes on along the minus strand of CAVOCR010000001.1, from coordinate 3,733 downwards.
AGAAAACCCGAGACGTCCGCGTCTGGAGTTGGCTTCCCTCATGACGATCTTTGCGAAGCTGGATCGTTTCAGCGACCAGTCCAAGAACATCTGTGAAGAGACCATCTTCGCGGTCACCGGTGAGGCCAAGAAGTCCAAGGTGTTTCGAATCCTCTTCCTCGACGACCAGAATGATCTCCTCTCCCATCTCGCGGAAGGAATCGCATGGAAGGGATTCTCGAAACGAGGCGTGTTCTCCAGTGCGGGCTGGACACCCAGCGAAGAACTCCATCCGAAGCTTCTCCCCACCGCGGACCGATTCGGCCTCGAGCTCCGACGGGCGCGACCCAGCCTCGTCTCCGGTCTCGATGAGAGTCCCATCGAATATCACCTGGTCGTCACCATCAATTCAGCAGACTCGGAGAAACTCCACGAAGTCGCGTACCACACGATCCTCCAGAGATGGGATGTGGCCGTGCCCGACCACGACAACGACGAGAGCCTCGACACATGTGTTCGCGAACTGACGTCACACGTCAATGACCTCATGGAGAAACTCTGTGGAACCCTCGACGACTGACATCCAGGGCTCCACGCCATCCACGGATGCCGCGAATTCGATTCACACGGGGGATCGAAGGGATCTGCACTGGTACATCGACAAGGGTGTGGCGGGACTGGTGTTCGTCGGGGGCGTCTCGGCGGTTCTCTTCATCATCGGAATCTTCGTGTTCATCACACGGGAGGGATTCGAGTTCATCGGGGGCGCGATGAACCTGAAGGAGTTCTTCCTGTCGCCTGCATGGCGACCGACCTCCGATTCCAATCCGACGTACGGAGCGTTTGCCCTGATCGTCGGAACCGCCAGCGTGACCGGCCTGGCTGTCCTGACCGCCATTCCCTTCTCTCTCGGCTCGGCGATTTACATCTCCGAGTTCGCAGAAGGTCGCTACCGGGAAGGACTCAAGATCATGATTGAGCTCCTCGCGGCCATTCCCTCGGTGGTCTGGGGATTCATCGGACTCGTCATCATGAATCCACTCATCATCGAGATGTTTGACGTGCCCATCGGGCTGACGGTCCTCAACGCTGGAATCATCCTGGGATTGATGGCGGCTCCCATCATGACCACCATCGCCGAAGATGCCCTGAAGGCCGTTCCCGATCACTACCGCGAGGCAGCCGAGGCCCTCGGGGCCACCCGATGGCAGATCGCCTGGAAAGTCGTTCTTCCCGCAGCAAAACAAGGATTGATGGCCGCCGTTCTCCTGGGTGTGGGACGAGGATTCGGAGAGACGATGGCTGTCCTGATGGCGAGCGGGCACTCCATCAATGTACCCGACGGCGTGTTCGACTCCGTGCGTGCACTGACCGCGACCATCGCAGCGGAACTCGGAGAGACTGCGGTCGGTTCGGATCACTATCAGGCGCTCTTCACTCTCGGAATTCTGCTCTTCATCGTGACGTTCGTCATCAACCTGAGCGCTGACCTTGTCATTCGGGGGATTCGAAAGAAGTAATCATGTTCGAAGCCAGCCCACTCAATCAGAGAAACAAACGCATCGAACGCGGGATGCGGGTGCTGTATCTCTCCATGGCCCTGATGCTCATTGTTCCCGTGATCGTGATCCTGTCGGTGCTCGTCATCAAGGGGGGACCCGCCATCAGCTGGGCCTTCCTGACCGAGGATCCCATTCAAGGAATGACCGCCGGTGGAATCTTCCCAGCGCTGATGGGAACGGTTGCGCTGGTGATTGTCGCCCTGATCGCGTCCGTCCCCGTCGGGATCGCGGCGGCCCTCTACCTCAGTGAATATGCACCGGACAACTGGTTCACACGACTCATCAATCTCGCCATCATCAACCTCGCTGGCGTCCCTTCGATCGTGCATGCGCTCTTCGGAGTCGGAGCGTTCGTTCTCTTCTTCGAGTTCGGAACCAGCATTCTCGCAGCGAGCCTGACCCTGGCCGTGATGACCCTCCCCGTGGTGATCGTCGCCACCCGCGAATCCCTGCAAGCCGTCCCCATGTCCTTTCGGGAGGCATGCTGGAACATGGGAGCGACCCGGTGGCAGACCATTCGCCAGGTCGTTCTCCCCAACGCCATCAGCGGCATCCTGACCGGAATCATCCTGGAGGTCTCCAGAACCGCTGGCGAAACAGCCCCCATCATGTTCACGGGCGCTGCATTCTTCCTGCCCTTCCTCCCCGAAGGCGTATTCGACCAGACCATGGCGCTCTCGCTCCATCTGTTCGTGGTGGCGACGCAGGTCCCCGATGTCCCGCCGGAGCTTCCCTTCGGAGTCGCTCTCGTCCTGATCGGAATCGTATTGGCGATGAACTCGGTCTCCATCGCATTTCGCGTCTACCTGAGAGGAAAGAAGAAATGGTAGATTCCCGCCCCATCCAGAAGAGCCAATCGCCTCAGAAAGCGGACCCGCCCGACAAATTGAAGGTGCGGAGGCTCGCGGTTCACTACGATAATTTCACGGCGCTCTCGGGAGTGGATCTGGAAGTCCGCAAGAATGAAATCTTCGGCATCATTGGACCCGCAAACAGCGGAAAGACCTCGTTTCTACGTGTCCTCAACCGCATGGACACCTTCACGGAAAACATGCACTACACGGGCAACGTGGAATACGATGGACGCGACATCCGGGAGTGGAAGAACCTCTTCGCCCTTCGGCGGCGAATCGGCGTGGTGTTCCCCCTTCCTGTGGGACTGCCCCTGAGCGTCTATGACAATGTCGCGCTCGCCCCACGGCTCCGAGGCGTATCCCGGCGAAATGAACTCGATGAAATCGTGGAAAGATGCCTGCGCCGAGCCGCGCTATGGGATGAAGTGAAGGATCGGTTGAAGGCCCTCGGGAGCCTCCTGTCGGGGGGTCAACAACAACGACTCACCATCGCACGTGCGCTCTCACAAGAGCCCGACCTCCTCCTCCTGGACGAGTTCTCCATCGCCGTGGATCCCGTCACGACCATGAAGATCGAGGACGTCCTCAAGGAATTGAAGAAGGAAATGACCATCGTGCTGGTCACGAACCTGACCCAGCAGGCGCGGCGACTGGCCGATCGGACCGCATTCTTCCTCAAAGGACGCTGTGTCGAGGTGGGAGACACCGACGCACTCTTCGCGGGCGATGTGCAGAACGAGAAGACCCTGCAATATCTGGAGGGAGCTTTTGGCTGAGAACCCCTCATACGCCATCGAAACCGAGAACTTGAACCTCTGGTACGGCGATTTCCAGGCGCTTTTCGACGTGAATCTGAAGATTCGCCAAGGCATGATCACGAGCATGATCGGCCCCTCCGGCTGCGGAAAATCCACGTTTCTTCGGAGCATCAACCGCATCGTGGAGCGACTCGGATATGTCCGCACCACGGGAAAGATCGGCGTTCTCGGCCACGACATCTTCGGCCCCGACGTCGAACTGATTCAGGTACGGAAGCAAATCGGAATGGTCTTCCAACGTCCCAATCCACTCCCGCTCTCCATTCGGGACAATGTGCTCTTTGGTCTCCGAATTCATACCAGCCGGGAGTCGCGGCTGAATCGAGCGGCGGAAGACGCCGTCGTCGAAGAATCACTGAAGACAGTGCTTCTCTGGGACAAGGTCAAGGATCGCCTGAACGATGAGGCCATTGGACTCTCACTGGAAGAACAGCAGAAGCTCTGCATCGCACGCCTCTTGCCCGTCAAACCCACCGTGCTGCTCATGGACGAGCCCTGCTCTGCCCTGGATCCAGCGGGC